>LIUH01000079.1 GCA_001462225.1 Fibrobacteria bacterium GUT31
CACCGAGTTCCGAGACCTTGTTGTTAAAGAAGGGGCGGCTAGCTTGAATGTTGAAGCGCAGTTCAACGCTTACCTGCCTCTCTACAATAAGGAAGACGAGGGTATAAAGAAGGTCACCAAGAGCATTTTCACCGACAAGATACGAGAGGCGGACAAAGCCCGTGACGATATCTACTCCGGCATGGTGGAAATCAACGAGGCTTGCACCAAGCACCCCAGCCAGACGGTGAGGGAAGCGGCTGAGAAGCTGAAAATACTGTTTGACACCTACGGAAATGTCTCGCAGAAGCCGCTCAACGAGCAGACATCGGCGGTTTACAACATTTTGCAGGAGTTGAGGGGCGATTACCTTGATGCGTCCCGGATTGTCAACATACATATCTGGGTGGATGAGCTTGAAGTGCGGAACAACGCATTTGAGGCGCTTGTGAAGGGGCGTTTTGACGAGGCGGCATCTCGGAGCGATGTTGTTGTGAAGTCGGCGAGGGTTGAGCTTGACGCGGCTTACGATGCGATTGTTGAGCGGGTCAATGCTTATGCTGTCATTGAGGGCGGCGAGTTGAGCGAGCGGTTTATAAGGACATTTAATTCTGTGATTTCCAAGTATAATGCTGTTGTGAATGCTAGGCTTGGGAGGAAAAATCACAAGGCAGAAGTTTCTCTTAAAACAACGGAGGTAAAAAATGTTTAAGAGCATAAAAGGATTGCTGGCTGTGCTGGCAATCGCAGCGGGCGCGCAAGCGCAGGGCAGTGTTTGGGACGGATCTGCTGATACCGATTGGTATGACGGTGCGGAAACGGAATTTATCATAACGACGGCGGAGCAGTTGGCGGGGCTGGCGGAGTTGGTGAACGACGGAGACGACATGAGCGGCAAGACGATTACGCTCGGCGCAGATATTATTCTTAACGACACTACTGGCTGGCAGAATTGGGATGCAAGCGCTCCCGATAACGAATGGACGCCGATTGGAAATAATAGCGGTTACAATATGACTTACAAATTCAGCGGCACATTTGACGGTGCAGAATTTGTCGTGAGCGGTGTTTATATTAACAACTCGGACAATTATCAGGGATTGTTCGGAGTTGTTGCGGGTGGAACAATAAAAAATCTCGGAGTCGCCGCTTCTTACGTTAAAGGAAATTACGCAGTCGGCGGATTGGCGGGATATAGCGATGATAATGGCACGATAGAAAACTGTTACGCTACCGGAAATGTTACAGGAATTGAAGCCAATACCGGCGGATTAGTTGGATATAACAGAAGAGGCATAATAGAGAACAGTTACGCTGAGGGAAACGTTTCGGGAAGTAATAGTGTCGGCGGATTGGTGGGCTGGATCGAAGAAAGTGTAATACAAAACTGCTACGCAACAGGAGAAGTTACTGTGGGAGACGACGGGTTTGGCGGTGGCGGATTGGTGGGATCTAACCTAGAAAGCGTAATAAACAACTGCCACGCAACAGGAAAAGTTACTATAGAAGATGGCTCATTTGGCGGTGGTGGATTGGTAGGGGGAAACTACAACGGTACGATAGAATACAGTTATGCGGTGGGAAATGTTACGGGTGACGCTGTCGGCGGATTAGTGGGAGAAAATGAAGACGGCACGATTACAAACAGTTATTACGACAGCGACAAAAGCGGGCAAGACGATGATGACGGCAGAGGCGAACCCAAAACGACGGCTGAAATGAAACAGCAAGCAACTTATAGCGGTTGGAATTTCACCAATATTTGGGGAATTGCCGCCAATATAAACGACGGTTACCCGCACTTACAATCTCTTTTGCAAAGTTACGAAATCTTTGTCGCGGTAACCGATATTTCGGGTATTCCGACAACGGCGACATACAATCAAAATATTGTTTTGAACGCAACGGTAGCGCCGAGCGACGCGACAAATCAAACAATCGTTTGGAGCGTGGTAGGCAGCGGTGCGGCAATTAGCGGAAGCAGTATTACCTTTACCCAAGCGGGAACGGTTACTATAAGGGCGACAATAACAGACGGGAGCGGGGAGGGGAGCGATTACACGCAGGATTTTGCGATAACGGTAGCGAAAGCAAATCCGACATATACGCTTCCTGCCGGTTTAACGGCGACAGTCGGGCAAACGCTTGCAAATGTGGAGCTTCCATCCGGTTGGTCGTGGGAGAATACCGAGACGGAAGTAGGCGAAGCGGGAGCGCAAACGCACAAAGCAAAGTTTACGCCGAGCGATACTGATAATTACAATATTCTCTCAAATATTGATGTCACTGTTACGGTGGAAAACGCCACTCCCATCCGCTCCTTGCCGCAGTTGGCGAGCCAAATCAGCATTCAAACAACAGGCAAAACCATAATGCTTGGGAATTTACCCGGCAACGCAAAAATTGAGATGTACAATCTGCAAGGAAAGTGCACATATTCCGCAAACTCCGGCAACTCTCAATCCCTGAAAATTTCCGTTCAAACAAATGGCATTTATTTCATAAAAATTTCGCTCGGCAGCGAAAAGCAGATATTGCGGGTGCCGGTGAGGTAAATGTAGGGCACCATTTGGGTGCCCCTGTTTGCCATGATGTTTGCAATGCGTGGTACGGGGTGCAACGTTGTTGTTTACAACGTCGTTGCGAAACGACGTTGTAGAGACGGATAATTATCCGTCTCTACGGAACGGTGGGGTGCATGGTGCAACGTGCCTATTGTCTGAACCCCGATACCCCCGAGGGAAAGGATTTGCCCGATTGTGCAACATGAAATGATGAAATCCCCTAAATCCTAAAAATCGGGGGCATCGGGGTTCAGACAAATATTTTATGAAACATTAACCATCGCTTAACCGCAATTTAACAATAAATCTTTATTTTTATCACTATGCTGGCTACAATGCAAATTCAGCGAGTTCAAAATCTCCAATAGAACAAACAGAGCTTATGAACTTGAGGCCTTATGCAGAGAAAAGGCACTCGAAAATGTGAAAAATATGGATGCTAAAAAAAAGCTTTTTCTCAATGTAAATCCCAATGTGATTCACGATGCCGCATTCAAGGAAGAATTTACAGAAAGTCGCTCGGAAAAATGTGGACTCGATTTTCAAAATATTGCGTTTGAAATTACAGAAAACATTGCCATAATGAATAAGAAAGCTTTTTTAAATTCAATTGAGCATTACAAAAACCAAAATTATGAAATAGCCATAGACTATACAGGCTCAGGTCATTTTGGATTCAATGCTATAAACGATATAAAACCCAATATAATAAAACTTGACATATTTGCCGAGGGTGCAGAACAATCAGATGATATAACCATGCTTTCACTACGGTATAAAGGAGGTCCCAATGGCAACAACAACTAGTCAATTCTCAATCAAAGCAAGAGAGCACACCAAAGAAAAGCTCTATCTCAACGCTCAAGGGCATATAGGTGCTTTGGAAGTGTCTGAACTTGAAAAAGAGCTAAACGAAGCGCTGAATAGCAAATCGGCGGTCTTGGAATATTCATGGTGAAAAAAATCATGGACTCAATGGAATACCGGCGCGAGGGAAACAAGAATATCCTTGCTATCAAGAAAGCGAAATGGTCTTCATATTTTGAAGACCCTCGCGACGGCAGAATTTATAAAACTATGAAAATAGGTACACAAATTTGGATGGCGGAAAATTTGAATTACAATGCAAGTGATAGCAGATACTACGAAAATAATCCGGCCAATGGCGATAAATATGGCAGGCTTTACGACTGGAAAGCGGCAAAAGAAGCTTGCCCTCCGGGCTGGCATTTGCCAAGCAATGAGGAATGGCAAACTCTTATAGATTTTGCAGGTGGCGAGAAAGTTGCCGGAAAGAAACTCAAGGCGAAAAGCGGTTGGTATAACTACTGCAATGGCACGGACGAATTCGGGTTTTCGGCTCTCTCGGGCGGCTACGGCGGTTCGGACGGCAATTTCAGCTATATCGGCGACCTTGGATATTGGTGGAGTGCCACAGAGTTCAGTAGCTACAGCGCCTACTACCGGAACATGAATTACAACCGCAGTAATGTGTACAAGCGTTACATCCTCAAGTCTTCCCTATTCTCTGTGCGTTGTCTTTGGGACTAGGACGGCGGAGAGTAAATTTTCCTGCAAATGCAGGTTTTCGAATTGCCCAATGCAGTTTATTTTGAAAAAAAATTCTACCTATTATAAAACAAATACCCTTCAAAACCATTTACAACATCTATGGATATGTTGTCTGCCGTTTTATAATAATGTCCATTAATCCTGTTAATAAAAACGATATAATCATCGCCTTGAAAAAATAATTTCTTATTTTTTTCAGCTATTGTAGCCTGCACTATTCCCCGCAATGGAACAGAAAAAATTCGCACCGAAGAAATTTGCTTGTCTTCGGGGATGATTTTTATTATCAATTGATTATTTTCATCAATAGAACTGTCAATGTTTTTATTAATTCCTTTGCCATCATAATTGGTTACATAAACAAAAGTATTAAAGTTCTCTATATCCAATATTTCATTATTCCATTTACTATTATTATGAAACCATCCGCTATTATCAGTCTTTTTTATTTCCAATTCCGAAAAAATATTAGTATCTAAACCTTGAATACTCACTCCGCCATACGTTCTGCGCAAGTACATCACCTTGTCTTTGATTTTTTCTTTATCCTTTGTTTCCATTTGGGCAAAATCCAAATGCTTGCTCACTTCTGCGGTCAGTATATATTTTGTAACACTGGGAACACTCCAGGGGCCAATGGAAACAAGCAGGGCGATTGCGGCAAAAGAAATAACAATCCATTTAATGCGCTGTGCTTTTGTGATAAAAAGATAAATGCAAATTCCATAAAACCAAATGTTCAATAAAAGAACATAGCCGCGATGAATGGTTAGGCCGTAATCGTCAAAGCGGCGGAAAATTCCAATGCTCATGAGTGCCAAGAGTGGCAGCATTACCAAACCGGAATAGCGGCAAAGAGAAAAACGAGCGGGATACAGCAATGTTATAATGAGCAATCCGAGACCCATAAGCGAGGATACCATATATGAAACAGAACCCTCAGGCAATTTCCAAATAGCAATAATTTTGAACAGATAAACATATAAAATAGCGGCATAAATTGCTGCTATCGGTGTTAAAATATACAACGCCAATATTTTCAAAATTTTGCCCAAAGCGATTTCTTCGTTGTGCTTGGCAATTTTGTCGGGGATATTTGCCAGAAAATAAAGAGGGGCAAATAAAACATAACAAAACACTCCCGAATATTCATATAATTCCGTTATATCTATATCAAACAAATTTTGAATTGCCCAAATCGACATAAAAAGCCCGATAAAAATAATTGCTCCAAAACAGTATGTCAAACCCAGTTGAAAAACCATTTGCATCGTGAATTTCCAAAATGCCTTGTCCTTATCTTTTTTCAAAAAAGAGACAAAAAACATCGCTAAAAACGCAACCATCCCGATAACAGAAAGTTCTACTATTTTGTTCACTTCAAGTTCATCGGCAAACGGCAGAAAAAAGCAATATATGCCCCATAACAATGTTACAGCAGCAATTATAATATACTGTTTAAATCCGCGGACAAAATCTTCAAGCCATAGCGTTACTGCTACGCTAATTATAAAACCGAATGAAAAAAAGATATATAGTTGGTATGGAATATAGTTTGCTTCCTTGCTTATATCTATAAAACATAAAAAGGCTAAACCTGCTATAAGCAAGATGCTTATAGGAAAGCGTTCTGTGAGTAATATTGATTTTTGGGCTATCGCGCGGAGGGAGAAGAATTTTTTCATGGTAAAGATAAATATACATTATTTTTCTTTACTAAATTTACCCCTATGCCCTTAATGCCAGCGCACATAATATTCATCTTATTCTTGTTCTTACCGGCTTTTTCCCAAACGCCGTTCTTGCCAAACGCAAGAATTGAAAAAGGCACAATGCCGCTGATTATGGAACATGCGGATTCATTGGCTGCAATGCGAAAAGCCGGGCATCTATTTTTGCAGGGGAACGTGAAATTTAAACACGATTCTATTGATTTCAGAACCGAACGTGCATATTGGAATAGAAATTCCGATGCCGTTTACAGCGAGGGCGGATTTGATTTTCACTACCCAAAAGGGAGCATAAGGGCGAATCAGGGAAATTATACCAGAAAGAACAATATAGCCATCGCAGAAGGAAATGCAGAGGCACGCGATTCTGCAGGCAAAGGTGCATTTTTCGGCGAAAAAATAATATACAACCGAGGAACGGAATTTATGGAAATTCCAATTCAACCTCTCGCTCATTATTATTTTGTGGAAAAAGGAGCATTGGATACGCTTGCCATTCGCTCTAAAACAATGACCTATGATCAACGCAAACAAATAGCCATAGCCGCTGATTCGGTTTTAATCACAAGAAGGGAAGTTGTCATCACTGGCGATACGGGAGTTTACAACCAAAAAGAAGGTTTTTTATCTTTAAAAGGGAACCCTAAGTGCATTATGAGCGATTATACCGTTACCGGAGATTCCATGTTTGTAAAATTGCAAAACAACGAGGTAGAATCCGTTTTGGTAATTCAGAATGCACATGGTTTGCAACAAACGGCAGCGGCCGGCAAAAAGCCGGCACAGCGTTCGGAGGTTTTCGGCGACACTCTTTTTTTGGCAGTAAAAAATAATAAGGCTCAAAGCCTTTATGTAAACATAGAAGCAAGGGGTTTATTTTACGAAGCAGACCTGCCAAGCTATATAAATAAAATGAACGGCGACCGCTTAGACATCTCTTTTAACGCGGGGCGAATGAAGCTGGCAGAGGTAAAAGGCAATGCGAGCAGCCTTTTGTTTAACATAAGTCCGGATAGAAAAGTAGATGGAAAAAACGAATCAAGCGGGGAATCCATATTTATAACCTTCGACTCCACGCAAGTCAGCAAAATTAAGGTGAAGGGGAATTTGGCGGCCGGGATTTATTATGATATGAGTAAAAAGGCTTCCACGCCCCCTGATACCCTTCAACAAGATAGCCTTTCTCATGAAATTCAACCTTGATGCTCCCGTTTTCATGAGTTCCGTAGTGCCTTATGCCAAGGCTATCCAACCTTTCCAAAACCTCTTTGCCGGGATGTCTGTAGCGATTTTTTAATGCAACGGAGATTATCGCAGAACTCGGCGCGGCGCGCTCTAAAAATTCTTTTGTGCTGGAAGTTTTGCTGCCGTGATGCCCAAGTTTTAGCACATCGCTCTTTATATCCAACGGCAGCAATTCCATTTCGCCCCGTTTTTCCAAATCCCCTGTCAAAAGAAGCGTTTGCCCAAGCCCCTGAACTTTTAAAACTATGGAATTATTATTTTGATTTTTTTCGCATATTAAAGAATCCGGGTAAAGAACGGTCAAGTTCCACTCGCTTTTTGAAAGAAACAATTTTTCCCTCATGTTTAACCCCTTGCGCAAATTCTTTATTTCCACTCCTTTCGCATCAGCGGTTTTTAGAATAGTTTGCCACACGTTGTCTTCAAGGCTTTGGGCACATGAAGTTGTCCACAATTCCCGAATAGGAAATTCTTTTAGAATATCAGCCGCATTGCCGTAATGGTCCAAATGAGGATGAGAAATTATTATTGCATCTATTTCCGAAATTCCCTGCGAACGAAAATATGGAATTATTTTATCACGTGCCATGCTTCGTTTTTTGAGCGGCGGACCGGCATCTATTAAATAAAAACGCCCGGCCGGGCTTTTCAACAAAATGCCATCCCCCTGACCAACGTCCAAAAATACCACGCTCCAGCTTGGAAATAAATTCTTTTTTACCTCCGCTCCGATAAAAAAACAGGAACAGAACAACAAGCAAAGAATCACTATTCTGCGCCCCCAAGGATTTTGCCCTTTTATAAAAGGCAACAAAGAAACCAAAATTGAAACCGCAAACAAACACGGCAAAGGCCAAGGCCCAACGGTAGAAGAAGCGTACGGATTCTCTGCCAAAAAACTTGTGATTGCGGAACTCGCCCGCAAAAGCAAGGTTGCAGAATCCGCAAAGGTCTGGCAAATAAAAGGGTGAATTCCGGCAAGCGATAACACTCCTGCCTGCATACCCAAACCTACAAGCGGAACAACCACCAAATTCCCCAGCCAAGATATTGGCGAAAATGTTTGAAAGTGAAAAACCAGCAGAGGCAAAGTGCTTAAAGTTGCACAAAGCGTAACAAAGCAGGGTTCTATAAGTAAAGAAGAGATAAATTTACCTATTTTGCCATGCAAAGTAGGCAATTTAACGCGTTGCCCAAGCAAAATGCCCAGCGTTGCCGCAGCGGAAAGCTGAAAACCCGCATTGAAAACCTGCTCAGGTTCAAAGAGCAAAATAAAAATCAATGCAACGCCAAGTGCATTTATGGAATTAGCCGCTTTTTGGAAAAGGCTTCCGCATTCCATAACGCAGAACATAAGCACCGCACGCCACACCGCAGAAGAACCGCCTGTTATAGGTGCGTAAATACACAAAAGAATTATGGAGAGTATTTGCGAAAATTTCCTCGGCAGTCTAAGAGACCTCAAAAACAGCGTGAGCATTCCGGCAAGCATAACAACATGAAAACCCGAAATACTCAAAACATGTACCAAACCGGTTTTTCTAAAATCGTTTTGCAAGGTTTCCGAAATACCGGAGCGATCGCCTGCCAAAAGTCCCATGAGCAAAGCGGTTTCCGGTTTGGCATAGAATGTTGAAAATCTTTGCTCCAGTTTTTGCTTTGCCAAAAAGGAAAATTTTTGAAAAGTCCATTTGCTACTCAAAACATAAACGCTATCCAAACTCCCGGTTGCGCTAAAACCCTCCGAATGCATCCACTTTGGCGAATTAAAGGCACCCGGAACGGTTGGCGGCTGAACCGGAAACCACTTGGCTTTCCAAAAAATACTATCCCCAGCAACAGGAAGGCATGCCTTGCTGCTACAGGTCAATCTGGTTTTTCCGAAATCCGTTTGCAAAATAACGGCGTATCCGTTTGGCCTGTTTAGAATTTCTTCTATGTAGCCAACCCCGTTTGGGGGTGGATTTTCTGCAAAACTAAAATTATCCTTTTGCAAAAAATAAGATGTCAATATTACTCCGCAAACCACAAACGATACTTTGCGCAAAACCGGGCTTATGGCGTAAATCCAAAACGCCAGCAAAAATGCAATTTGCCAGTGTGCAGTTGTGCCGAGAGCCAAAATAACGCTCACCGCCCCCGCAAAAGCCGGATAGCGGTTTAAGCCTTCAAAGAATGCTCTAAAATTTTTGTTGTTTTCCATCTATTGCATTAGACGGAAAATAAAGGAAAAAAAAATCAGATTAGCGCATTTTGCAAACAACTGTTGACATTTTTTTTAAATTATGCTCGATTTTGAGGCTATATAGTATCTCTTAAAAAAATAATGCAAAGGATACTAAGGATAATACAAGTGATAACACTCACAAGTATTTCGACTTCAAGATAGGTAAAAAAAGCCATTACTATTGAAATAAACACAAAGACGCCGATACTCGCACGTAACCATTTCTTCTTTTTCACCGCTTTAATTTTGCGGGATTCTTCATTTAGCTGTTCTTCTTCTCTTAGCCGTTCCTCTTCTTTTCTTTTCTTCAGTTGTTCCGCTTGTTGCGAATCGGCAGGGCCGATATTAGTCCAACCGGTAGCATTGCATCGATTGCTTCCATAACCGCTTCCATAACCGCTAAAATGCCCAACTGCAACAACCGTGCCATCCGATTTCAAACCGACCGTATGAAAATCACTCGCAGAAATCGCTACAATATCACGCCAACTTCCGGTATTGCACTGGCCATATTCATTATCCCCAACCGTAACAACCGTGCCATCCGATTTCAAACTCACTGTGTGACCGAAACCCGCAGAAATCGCTATAATATCACGCCAACTTTCAGTGTTGCACCCGCCACTACCATTATACCCAACCGCAACAACCGTACCATCCGATTTCAAGCCCACTGTGTGACCGAAACCCGCAGAAATCGCTACAATATCACGCCAACTCCCGGTGTTGCACACGCCACTGCTATTATACCCAACCGCAACAACCGTGCCATCCGATTTCAAGCCCACCGTGTGACCGAAACCCGAAGAAATTGCCACAATATCACGCCAACTCCCGGTGTTGCACTGGCCATTATCATTACCCCCAATCGCAACAACGGTACCATCCGATTTCAAGCCCACTGTATGCCAACCACCCGCAGAAATCGCTACAATATCACACCAACTCCCGGTGTTGCACTGGTTTTTTTCATTATCCCCAACCGCAACAACCGTGCCATCCGATTTCAAGCCCACTGTGTGACGGAAATCCGTAGAAACTGCTACAATATTACGCCAACTCTCGGTGTTGCACTCGCCACTATCATTATACCCAATCGCAACAACCGTGCCGTCCGGTTTCATGCCCACTGTGTGACTGGAACCGGCAGAAATACAATTTTGAAACTTGGCAATTTTGTTGCGCGATCTGGCATTGCACTCCTTGCTTAGCTGTTGCAATTTTATGGTAGCCATAATGTTTAATTGCGCACTGACCTTGTGCCATCGTATAGGGCGGTGAATTCCATGAGAAAAATATAGAAAAATAAGGGATTTTTTCTATCTTCCTGCTATGCTAAAAAAACATTCTTCTTTCGGCGGCATTAAGGGGCCTATTCTCACCATAGTGATGGATGGGGTTGGAATTTCAAAAAACGAACAGGGCAATGCGGTGACTTTTGCCCGCAAGCCTATTTTGGATAAGCTTTTTGCCAAGTATCCCAACATAACGCTCAGAGCACACGGCACGGCAGTTGGAATGCCTAGCGATGAGGATATGGGAAATTCCGAGGTTGGGCATAATGCCATTGGAGCCGGGCAGGTGTATAATCAGGGAGCAGCCTTGGTTGCGGACTCTATAAAGGCAGGCGAACTCTGGAGCAGAGATGCATGGAAAGAGATTGTGAAAGGGGCAACAAACGGAACTTTGCATTTTATAGGCCTGTTTTCCGACGGCAATGTTCATAGCCATATAGACCATTTAAAAGCGATGATAGCCCAGGCCAAGAAAGAAGGTTTGAAGCGGGTTAGGGTTCATGCACTTTTGGATGGCAGAGATGTTCCCGAAACGAGTGCTTTGGATTATGTTGAGCCTTTTGAGAAATTTTGCTCCGAATTGAGCGATTCTTCCTTTGATGTTTGCATTGCAAGCGGCGGCGGCAGAATGAAAATCACAATGGACAGATACGAGGCAAATTGGAAAATGGTTGAACTCGGCTGGCAAACCCATATCCTCGGAGAAGGGGACAAGTTTGAAAGCACATCTCTCGCCATAAAAGCCCTGCGCGAAAAATTCAAAGGAACTATAGACCAAGACTTGCCACCCTTTGTGATTGCAAAAAACGGCGAGCCGGTTGGCACTATTCAAGATGGCGATTCCGTTGTGTTCTTCAACTTCCGCGGCGATAGAGCCATTGAAATTACTCGTGCTTTTGAAGAAAAATCCTTCGACAAATTTGACCGCAAACGCTACCCAAAAGTGACTTATGCGGGAATGCTTCAATACGATGGCGACTTAAAACTCCCGTCACGTTTTTTGGTGCCGCCTCCTGCAATCAAAAACACGAGCGGCGAATGGTTCGCAAAATGCGGCATAACGCAATACGCGTGTTCCGAGACCCAAAAATTCGGGCACGTAACATATTTCTGGAATGGCAACCGCTCCGGCAAATTTGACGGCGAAACATATTTTGAAGTCCCCAGCGACGTTATTCCCTTTGAGCAACGCCCGTGGATGAAAAGCGCGGAAATCGCAGATGCTGTGATAGAGGCTCTTAAAAGCGGCAAGTATAACACACTTCGTTGCAACTTTGCAAACGGAGATATGGTAGGGCACACGGGTTCATTTAGAGCGGCAACTATGGCGGTTGAGGCGGTGGATTTGGCATTAGCCCGTATTTTACCCATAGTTGATGCAATGGGCGGGGTTGCGTTAATCACCGCAGACCACGGCAATGCAGACGAAATGTACGAGATAGACAAAAAGACAAAAGAACCCGCAAAAAACGCAGACGGAAGCATAAAGGCAAAAACGGCTCATACATTGAATCCTGTGCCCTTTATTCTTTACGACAATGTAAGCGGCGGTAAACTTTCGCTTAAAAATTTGCCGAGCGCAGGGCTTTCAAATATAGCGGCTACAACTGCCAATCTCTTGGGTTTTGAGAAGCACGAGAGCTGGGATGAGTCACTGTTGGCGATGGGGTAAAGGAATGACAAAAAAGGCAAGCTTGCTTTTTGCAGCAGCAATTTTGTTTTTCGCGGGCTGCACAAAACGCTCAGACCAGCCTGCAACGGCATCAACCGAAAATGCGGAAGAAAGCGAGGTAATGCAAAAAAACGTCGGCGAAGAGATTCCTGAGGAGCCAAATTATTCATCGCTTTTGCTCGATGTTTTAGCTAAAGCGGAGATACCGCAGGATATCTCTTTAAAAATACAGGAAAGCATGGCCGAAAATTCTGATTTTATTCAGGATATTTCCGGTATTTTGCAAGATGATCCGTATCTTTGGATACTTGTGGACAAGGAGCATTCTCTCCCGGAAAATTATGAGCCGGATGATTTGGTCAAACTGAAAAAAGGTTCCTACAAAGTAAATAAAAACGGCCTTTCGCTTAGAAATGCTGCCGCCGCATCTCTTGAAGAAATGGCCGTAGCTGCAAAGAGCAAAAAGTTGACGCTTACCGTTTCATCTGCGTACCGTTCGTACAAATATCAAACCAATATTCACAAGCGCAGTATCAAGACGCTTGGCCAAAAGGCGGCAGACAGGGGAAGTGCCCGTCCCGGGTACAGCCAGCATCAATTGGGGCTTGTTGTGGATTTCGGCACCATTACAGACGCATTCGCTAAAACAGCCGAAGGCCGTTGGCTTTTGGCTAACGCCTCTAGTTTCGGCTGGTCTCTTTCATACCCCCAAGGATATGAGAAAGTAACAGGCTACCGCTGGGAAAGTTGGCATTATCGCTATACAGGCAAGGAACTTGCGAAATTTATAGAGACTTACTTTGACGGCATTCAGCAATACGCCCTGCGATTTTTGCACGAGTGGGTGCAAGCTACCGCCTTACCCCTACAGAACGATACGGAAAAAAATATCAATTCATGAGTTATTGTGCCATTTGTGAGCATTCCCGGCATTAACGGTGTGCCTGTGCAACATCACGTTGCATTATGTGTTTCCTAAAAATTCAAATACAAAATGTTCTTTTATAATATCTTCCGCTTTTTGAATTTCTGCACCACCTGACTTTGACACTTTTTTTTCATTGATTTCGTAAGTTATTACATATCAGCCAGTTACGAATTTGGCGTTTCACTTTTGGGTGTCCCAAGCGAAAAATAGAGCTATATTACCGCCATGTTTGTACGCAAGAAGAGAAATCCGAGCGGAGTCATCAGCGTCCAA
>LIUH01000080.1:0-148 GCA_001462225.1 Fibrobacteria bacterium GUT31
CCCCCCCCCCTATAGCCATAACTCCTTGTTTTTCAAGCACTTATGCAAACATTTTGCAATTCAAATTTATAATGGAATTAGCCACTAAAATGGAGGAAAAACAATGAAGGAGGCTTCTTGGTTCAAAAAATCATCATTATTCGCTTTT
>LIUH01000080.1:278-12179 GCA_001462225.1 Fibrobacteria bacterium GUT31
AAAAAATCATCATTATTCGCTTTTATGGCGATTATGGCAATTTTCACAGCTTGCGGAGACGGGGGCGAAGATGAAAATATCTTGCCTCCGGGCACAATATCTTCCTCGTCTGTTGTATCGTCATCTAGTCTTGACGTTTCCAGTTCTTCCACTGACGGTATGATGATCGTGCCGGGCACGGGACTTGCGGTCAAATTACAGTGGTTAAGCGACAATGCGGAAAGTGATACGGAGTATCTCATTCTAGTGGATGAGGCCGAGGCCATCGCACCGCACACGCTGTCTTACAGCGGCAAAACCGGTATCAGCATTACCCTAAAAGGCACAGGTGCGGAGCGCACGGTCAGCTTGACACAGAACGGTACGCTCTTTGAAATTCAGGCGGGCGTTACGCTGACGCTCGGTGAGAACATCACGCTCACCGGCAGCGGGACGAACACTAGTGAACTTGTGGTTGTATATAACAACGGCACACTTGTCATGAAAGACGGCGCGAAAATCACGGACAACAAGAGGAGCGGCGTATATATATCCGGTGCGAATGCGTTGTTTATAATGGACGGCGGCGAGATTACGGACAATTACCACTCAACCGCGTCCTCTGCCCATGGCGGCGGCGTGAGCATCATGTATCGCGGGTCATTCGTTATGAACGGCGGCCTCATCGCGCGCAATACGGTTGACAACTCGGTGTGCGGCGGGGGCGGCGTTTCTGTGTACCGGACGCGGGACGACGGGGCGATAGCGTCTTTCATTATGAATGGCGGTGAAATCTCCGATAACATCACGAATGGCTGGAGCGCATATGGCGGCGGTGTAGAAATCGATGGTGGGACATTCACTATGAACAACGGCCGCATCTCCGGCAATAAGATGTATCATGCATATGACGGAGAAATCAGTGGCGAAGGCGGCGGGGTGTTTACTCTCGACGGTACCTTCACCATGACCGGCGGCGTAATCGCAGGCAATTCTGCGGGTTGGGGCGGCGGCGTAAACCTCCAAAGAAGCGTTTTTGAGAAAACAGCCGGCGGCGGAGTCATCTACGGCAGTAACGGCGGTGAAAATGCCAACACCGCATGGGATCAGTATAACGACGATACCGGCAGCGCAATCTACTTCTATAACAACCTCCACCGCGAAACGACCGTTAACGCAGACGAGCGGCTCTATGCCCATGTCGATTATAACACAGAGACGTATGAAGGAAACTGGTTAGAGTATTATCCGTGAGCAGCAAGATTTGGAGTAAAACAACCCCCAAAATAGGAGAAAAAAACAATGAAGAAGGCTTCTTGGTTAAAAAAATCATCATTATTCGCTTTTATGGCGATAATGGCAATTTTCACAGCTTGCAGTAGCGACAATGAGCCGGGCGATTCAACTACGCCTGGCAAAACGCTCTTGGAAACCCCGGCAAATGTGCAGGTGGACACTACGGACTTTACGCTCAAATGGAACGCCGTGGCGAATGCAGCGGGTTACACTGTTGATGTGGACGGAGTAACGGAAACCGTTACAGGAACGGCGTATTCGCTTAAACGGTTCACAACCGAGCATAAGGTTTATACGATAAAGGTGAAAGCCTTAGCAGAGAGCGAGAATGCAACGTATGAAAATTCCGACTATTCGGCTCCGCTGAATGTTGAACCAGCTATCTATATATTTACTTACAGTGGCAGTGCTACCGCCCAGAAGCCTGCCGTTAGCTTTGTTGCCGCAAACAACGGGCTTACCATAACAGGGCTGACCAATTATGGCAAAACACTTGAGACAGTAGTTATTCCCGAGCAGATAGGCAATGCGGAGGTAACGGCAATAGGCAACGGAGCATTTAAGAACAATTCCGTGATGGTATCGGTTGTTATTCCGGCAACGATTACCGAAGTGGGCAACAACGCTTTTAGCAACAATTCGGCACTTACGGTGATAACATTTGAAAGAGAAGCCAAAGACGGTGTTACGGTTTTAGGTGAAGGGGTGTTTGACGGTTGCACCACGCTCGAAGTAATCGTTGCACCGAGTAGCAGCACGGAAGCATACAGAGAAAAAATTGCAGAATCGTCGCCCGATATTGCCGAACAGGTGGGGGTGGTGGATACACAGCCGACAACCTATAGTATAACAGTGAGTGCAGGTAACGGTGGCACCATAATGACCGATCCATCCGAAAAAATCCTAGCGGGAACAACCGTAAGGATTTATGTAAGTCCTAATCAGGGCTACACACTGGAAAGCCTCAGCGTAACGGGGGTGAATGGGCAAGTGGTTAACTACCAAACTAACGCCGAACACAACGTTAAGGAAAACACCACTTACATCTACTATACTTTCACCATGCCAGCCTCGAATGTTACAATCAGCGCAATATTTAAAAAAGAAGCGACACAGCAGGGAGCTTACGCCATAATGGTGAATCAAACAAACAACGGAGAAATATGGACCAATGCATCATCAAGCACCAATCCCGGAGGGAGTGTCAACGAGGGAGAGACTGTAGAGATTTATGTAAATCCTAATCAGGGCTACACACTGGAAAGCCTTAGCGTAACGGGGGTGAATGGCAGCATTGTTCAGTACCAATCCATTTTTGACGGTAAAGACTGGACTTACTATACCTTCATCATGCCAGCTTCGAATGTTACAATCAGCGGAACGTTTACCGGCGGATCCACGATACTGCCGGAAACTTACGGCATATGGGTGAACGCAAGTAATGGCACTATAATGACCGATCCATTCGAAAATGCCCTAGCGGGAACGACCGTAAGGATTGATGTAAGTCCTAATCAGGGCTACACACTGGAAAGCCTCAGCGTAACGGGGGCGAATGGCAACACTATTCAATACGAATACGTTAGCGAAACCGTTACCGACTCGAAGGGCGGCACCTACATCGACACCTACTATGCTTTCACCATGCCAGCCTCGAATGTTACAATCAGCGGAACGTTTACCGGCGGCTCCACAGGGACATACTATACCATAACGGTAAACGCAGGAAATGGCGGAAATATAGTGACGAACCCTGCCGCCAATGAGGGAGAGACCGTAACGGTTAAGGTAACTGCCAATCCGGGTTACACATTGGCTAGCTTCAATATAATGAATGTGAATGCCAACATTGTTCTTAATAACGAACAAACCGATACCTTCAAGCTGGACGGCCTCACCTATTATTATTATGACTTCACCATGCCCGCCGCAAATGTTACCGTCAGCGGGACGTTTGAGCCTAGCGGAGATTAACCCCAACAATTCACCCTTCAACATTCAACAAAGGAGTTAAAATGAAGAAGATAGTCCTGACATTAGCAGCATCGCTTGCATTGTTCCTCGCCGCCTGCGGCGGTTCACCGTCAACCCCGGAAGAAGTCGCCGTGAAATACACCAAAGCTAGTTTTAGCTTAGATTATGGAGCGGCGAAAAAACTTTCCTCCGAAAAGAACAAGAAGAACATTGAAAAAGAGGAAGAGTCTGCAAAAGCCAAAGGGATTCCTCCGGAAAAGAAGGAATTTATTGACAAAATGAAAGAGCTAACCCCAAAAGCCGAAGATCCTGCCAAAATTAGCGAAGACGGGAATTCCGCCAACGTTAATGTTTCTCTTTTGGACAAAGACGGCAAAAAGAGCTTTGTTTTAAAAGTGAAACTTGTAAAGGAAGATGATGCTTGGAAGGTAGATGGCTCGAGTAAGTAAGGTTTTAGCGGCAGGGTTTGCCCTGCTGCTCACCCCCGAAACAACCATCACCCAAGAAGCAACGGAGTTTCCATTTACCGGTTTTTTCGACACATCAAAGTTTGAAAGCGAGCCTTGCCCTGTCAAAAAATATGCATAATGCATTTATGCGATAGGATAATAAGGCTTTTCATTGGACAACAGTGGATTTTTTCTACATTATCAATAATGAAATTTACCCGTTCTAAAAAGATTGCTATGTTCAACAATAAAGGCGGAGTTGGTAAAACTACTCTTGCTTTTAATTTAGCGGTTAAATTTGCAAACAAAGGTTACAAAACCGCCCTTATAGATTTAGACCCGCAATGCAATTTAACAAGGTTAGCTCTTGGGAACGATTTTTTTACGGAAAACAATGGGAAAACCATATATGATGTATTAAAAGGAATTATAGAAGGCGGTGCAGATGTGGATTTCTCCATTGCTTTGGAAAAAATTCAAGGTGCAGAAGAAAATCTTTATTTGCTCAGGGGCGATTTAAGTTTGGCAAAATACGAAAATCTTTTGTCAACTGCCTATAATTCTGCGGCGGCGGGTGATAGAATCGGTTATTTTCAAATTAGCGCAATAAATAGATTTTTGAGAGAAAAAGGAATGAACGCATCGGAAGCAATAGATATTTTTGTTATAGATACTTCGCCAACGCTTGGACTTTTGAACAGAATTATCTTGCTCGGAACGGATTACTTTGCCGTGCCTGTTATGCCGGATGCCTTTTCTTTACAGGGCATTGAAAATCTGGGGAAAATATTTGAGGAATGGAAGATAAAATGGAAAAATACAGGTTTGGCTCTTTCCGGTGATATTGAAAATAAATTTGTGCTTAACGGCGATGCTCTGTTTATCGGTTATATTTTAAACTCTTATAATGTCTATGGAAAACAACCCATAAGAGACCATCGAAATTTCATAAACCAAATTCCCGGTTTGGTTAAAAAATTCTTGTCGGAAAAGCACGGTAAAAACGGTTTGGTGGCTCAAAGTTGCACGAACTCCATCGGGGATATTCAAGATTACGGCAGATTGCCGTCACTTGCGCATGAAACGGCACAAGCCATTTTTGACATAGACCCGGTTAAAGCAGAAGCCATGCAATTCGGCACGGTTGAAAATATTGAAAAGGCAAAAAAAGAATTTGAACATTTGTCGGATAAAATTTTAGAATTGCTGAGGGATTATTGAATATCAACCGTTTTCAAGCATTAGGTCTATTTCGGTTAGGGTTCTTCTGTTTTCTCTATCAATAATTTTGTTTGGCCCTATTTTTGTAAAATCGTGCCCGTAAGTATTCATTTTTTCGCATATCCCCGGAACGAGTATCAACTCTACTACATCGAGTAGCTGAACGTTGTTCCTATCCATTGGGATTTTTTGCTGCTTGTTTGTAGGTGCAGGCATTTAAATGCCCACACCTCTATTAGCTTACTTCGCCGCACCTGCTTCGGCTGCGCCTTCTACTTCTATTAACTTGCCGCTGCGCACATCATAGAGATAGCCGTAGATTGGAATTGAACTCGGTATCAGTGGATGTGTCCGTATCCGCAGAACATCGTCAACTACCGCCTGTTTTTGGTTAGCAATCGTGAGCCATTCAATGTACTCACCGGCTCGCGACCCAGGCCCTTTGCCTACATCACGAAATCCCGATGGTGTCAACTCTGCTGTTTCCAAGCTGTTTGCCAACAGACCACGGATAGTTTCATTAGTGAAAAACTCCATGCCGCAATCGGTGTGATGAATAACAAAGAATTCCTTTGTCCCGAGCAACTTATAGCTTATCACCAATGAGCGGATAGCATCGTCACTTGCCCGCCCTCCGGCGTTGCGAATGACATGTGCATCCCCCTCAGCCAGGCCGGCAAATTTTGCCGGGTCAAGCCGCGCATCCATGCAGGTGAGCACCGCAAATCGACGTGCTGGCGGCAATGCAAGACTACCTTTTTCGCCAAATGAACTGCTGTATTCTTGGTTTGTCGCAAGAACGTCCCTTAAAACGCTTGTTGGTTCAGCGTTGTTTGAAAGTGTGGTCATATTGACCTCCTATGTTGATGGTGTGTCCCCTGTTATGCTGCGGAGCCAGCCCTCTGTTATGGTGCGAAGCACACCTTTGGAAAAGGGAAATGCGTGAAGTTTTAGAGATTACAACAACAATTACACAAGTCGTTCCCGCAGAATGCGGAACGGAACGGATGTTCAAAAGAAATTGTTTTGTTGCTGGAAATCATAACGGATATAAATATAGAAAATTCTTTTTGGCTTGTCAAGGGGAAAAATGACACTCTCAGAGCCAAGCTCGGAAAGGTTATATAGTCGTCCCTTAAAAACGCATATTTAGACAAGGTATATATTCCTCTGGAATATTACAAATCTGATATGTTTACATAAAAGGAAATCGGATTTTTGTTTTACCTAGTTGTAGGCGATGTGTTAAACGCCCGTTCTATTTTTTCCCACTCTTTTTTTGGAATCCTAAACTCAGTGGCGATTTGCTCCCACTTGGCAACCGTTTTTTTTACAATGTGCAAAATTTCTTTCGCTTTTTGTGCATTCACACGGAAAAACGGAGCTACGTCCAAAGCCAAATCAAAATCCAAAGAGTTGTTGTTTTCGTTTACATTCAATGCAAGGCCGGTTGCATCCGGGTCTGGGTTCATGTCGTAGGCTGGGGATAAATTCCAGATTTTGTTTTTGTTTAGAATAAAGGAGTGGTTTCGCAAATGGCAGTCACTGTTAGAAATTGCTATGCTGAAAACGAGACGCCGCCACAATTCTTCCAAATCTTGGTTTGTTCTGTCGCTGTATTTAATTATAAAATCTGCCAATTCCAGCCAACTGGCATTTTCTGTGTTGCCGTCGGAATAGCCTAGCATGGTCATTGCGCTTGCCATGTGTATTCTCATTTTGCATCTTCTGTCGAAACGAAGCGTTAAAAATGTGTGGTATTTTGAATTGCATTTTTTTATGGAAAAATCATTGACAGCAATTCCGCACATTTGAGCTAGTCTGCAGACCGCCGCTTCCCATGCTCCTTTGTCTATATCATCTAGTTTGCTGGGAAATTTCGCTATCCATAAATTTCCTTTTTTGTCTATGACATTCGCTTTGGGTTTTGAACCGCCCAATGAAGAACCCGGCGCTACCAGCATTTGCAGCCATTTTTCGTTTGCATTTTTTTCGCTTTCAAACATTAAGCTTGACTCTTCCAGCCTTTTTAATTCGGTTATCGGTGGAGCCGCTAAATCTGTGTTGTCGTCTAAAAATATGCCGTTTGGTTGCGTTTTGAATCTCAATGCACCCATTCTGTTTTTGTCAAAAACTCCCAGCAAATAATCGCTTTCAAGCAAGGTTTTTTCCTGCCTATTTTCTTTTTTTGAGAGTATTGCCTCTCTGCGCCTTAGGAGCAGTCTGCCCCATCTGTCCGGAGCGGAATCCAAAAATATTCCGAAGTTCGTTTTTTCCGAGCGCAAATATTGAGAACCGCTAAATTGCCCCAAATCCGGGTCCAAAAAACGAAATGCCTCGTTTTTAACATATTCGTTGGAAGCATTAAAATTGAAAACTTCTTTGCCACGAACAATGGCAGAGCGCAGCAGACCTAGAAAAACAAACTCGTCGCTATCAAAATAGACATAAATTTTCTTTTCCTTATTTTGCATTTTTGTTCCTTGCGCGTTTCTTTGTCAAAAGCCCCAAGTCCTGCATACGGTAGCCCATTAAGTCGTCTTTTGCTATCAGTAAAATATCCTGCTCCAATCCAAGCACGAATAATGTTTTGACCAAGGTAGAAAGCGCAACTCCGCCATCCCCATGCTCCAACCTCAGAAGCGTGGTGCGCGCAATCCCAGCCCGCTGTGCAAGCTGTTCCACCGATAAATTCCTACGCAAGCGGGCAAGTTTTACCTGCTCGCCTAAAATATTCAGCAGTTTTTCCTGCCTAGGCAACAATACTGTTTTACTCTGCTTTGACATAAATAACATCCTATATACGCTATAATATAGTAAATTTTTGTATTGTATAAGGGATGTTTTGTTTATTTTTTCGAATTATACTTAGGCGGCTTAGGTTCCCGCAAGCAGTGAACAGACATATATTCCCTTAAAGCGGCGTTAATTCTGGTTTGGTAACCTTTGCCAAAGGATCTAAACCATTCCAAAACATCGGCATCGTAGTTTATTTTTATAGGTACCTTTACGGGGCGGTAAAGGGAGCGATTTAAAAGTTTGGCCGGCACAAAATGAGCCAGCTGTTCTGCCGACAGAGGTGGCATATCGGAAGTGTCTATTTCGCCGTCTTCCATGTTGGCTAAAGTTTTTAGCCTTTTTTCGTCTGCGGGCGAAAGCTCATTGACGGTTTTTCTGACTATTGGCATAATACGCCTCCCTTTCTTGTTTTAATGCTCGCCTTGCGGATATAATTCGCACTACATTTTCGCAAGGTTCTGTTTCAACTACAAATAATACAATTCCAGCCGTTGCACCTATAAAAATCCACCTATCTTCATTTTGCCCGCTATGTTCTTTATCGTAAAAATCTATTCTATCTGGGTCTAAATAGGCTTTTGCGGCATCATCAAAGCTCACCTTGTGTTTAGCAAGGTTTGCTTTATTTTTATCTTCGTCCCATTCAAAAATAGGTATATTCATATACACCTATAAATATAGTAATTTTTATGTTGAGCTATTTGTCAATTTGCCTTTCCATATATCCATTTGCAACAAATTCAACCCGAAATAAAGCATTTCATGCAGTAATTTCGGGGCAAAATGGAATTTTAAGGCTAATTTAGCCCTAGCAATGCCGGCTTGATTAGTTTCTCAAACCAACTTCTTTAACGGTTTTATCGTTTTTAACCCCCAGTCATAGTGGCTGGATGTTACTGAAATCAAATATGCTCCTAGCGATGTTGTTCCTGTCCAGTGGTATTTTTTCTTTGTGAATAATTCAGCGTCTGTGTGTTTTTCTATTAAAGCCATTACTTCCTTATGGCTTTTCTTGAACATCGTTATTGCATTTTTTAATTCCGTTCCATTGTATTTTTCATATATTCGTTGATTTAATACCGGTAATGTTTGCCATGTGATACCTTCGGCGGGAATAGCCGGTTTTTGGCCGGACATTCCAACCTTATACCAAGTTTTCATCATTAAATGCCATTCGTGCAAGTGGCATATTACATCGGCGATTGTTTTGTCCCGCTCGTTTAATTCATTGTTTTTATAAACACCGTTTTTAATTTTGGCGGGAAGACTGTCGATAAATTCCAATAACTTGTTGGAATTTATTTCCGCAAGTTCTAGAAGTTGTTGCTTGTTTGTAGGTCTGGGCATTTGTTTCTCCGGTTTGGTTTATTGGGGGAATGTAGAAAATTATTTTTTCTATATTTTTGTATAGGAGATATTTTATGTATGTAGTTGCAACTGAAACCTCAAGAATCACAGAGTCTATACTTGTAGCTCAAGGTGAGGGCTTATAATATGCCAATTATTGAACAAGAATTGACTGAGTGTCTGCAAAAAATGAAGGTGGTTTATCTTAATGACCCTATTGTTTCTGTCCGAAATCAGACATTTATAAATGTATTGCACGATTATTGCATTTCAGAATTACATAATGTTGGTATTACGGATAACTCTTTTCAGATTATTAAGGAAGCGACTATTTTCGGTTCTCACAAGCAAAAGGACGTTGATGTCGCAGTGATTGAAAATATCAATGGGCCTCAGATAATAATTGGCATCCGTAGTCAAATGTCATCTATATCTAAGAATATTTTGACTTATTATGAAGAAATAATAGGTGATTGCATATCGCTGCACGATAGATTTCCAATGACTGTTTTGTGTTATGTTTACCTGCTTCCTAAACGCCCTATAAAAGAAGTAACAAATGAATTAGTTAATCTTGATCGTGCAGAACGTCTTTTTGAACGCATTGCAGGCAGAGAAGATTGGAGGGCACCAAAAGATAAATATGAACATTTTGCATTTTTGAAAGTTGATTTTGATGAAGACCCACCCAAGTTGCTAGAGACAATACCATTGTTATGTATTGATAATTTTTTTGACAATATTGTAAAAACTTATAACAACAGAAAGCCT
Source organism: Fibrobacteria bacterium GUT31 (assembly GCA_001462225.1). Lineage (GTDB taxonomy): Bacteria > Fibrobacterota > Fibrobacteria > Fibrobacterales > Fibrobacteraceae > Fibrimonas. The sequence goes on from LIUH01000080.1 coordinate 10,115, forward strand.
CTATGAATGAAAATAGAAATCCAATGCTACAGTTGCAACAGAAACAAACTGGTTCATTTTATACTGAGGGTAAAATAGCAGAAGCCGTTGTCAATTGGGCCATTCGTAATGCAAATGATAGTATTCTTGAACCATCGTTTGGTAATGGTATTTTCATTGAAAAAGCTATTACACGTTTTAACACATTAGGAGCAACAAAACCAAACATCACAGCGGTTGAAATACAACCCAACGTTGCAAAATATGTATGCGGCTTATTTCCCAAAAAAAGATTTAATGCTTTCACTGCTGATTTTCTTTCATTGCCCTTACAAAATCAACACGATGTTGTCATTGGAAATCCTCCATATATCGGAATAAAAAAATTGCCGAAGAAACAAGCAGAAACAGCTCGCAAAGTGATTGAAAAACATGAAATCTATTGCCCAAACAATGGTAGTTTATGGTTTCCATTTGTATTACATGCCATTTCAGCATTGAAAAGCAATGGAAAACTCGCATTTGTCCTGCCATTTGAAGTTACATATGCACGTTACGCATATGGATTATGGGAAATACTATCGAAAAATTTTTCAAATCTTACTATTTACCGTATCCATGAGGATTTTTTTCCTGAAGTGGATGTTGAGGCAATTCTGTTTTTGGCAGAAGGAAAGGGAGGAAATGCTTCCAAAGTAAATTATACTCTCTTTAATACGATTTCAGATTTGCAGAACAATAAGCCGTTTCAAACAGTAAAAATTCCAGTTAGAACTATTATCGCAACGGAAAAGCCTTTTGTTTCTTGTCTTTTATCAAAAGAACAACAAGACTTATTACAAGTTATGCGAAGCAATCATATTTTAAGTCAAGTTATAAAAAGCTGCAAATTCAAAATTGGATATGTGTCGGCAGATAAAAATTACTTTCATCCAAATCCAGAAATAATTGCGCATTATTCAATTTCAAAAGACAATCTCTATCCCTGCGTCTTAAATGCCAAAGAATTAAATGGAGGAACAGGCATAGGCATTGATGTTTCAAAAGGACAGTGTCCATCAAAATTATTTTTTCCCAAAAACATTGCAGAGGGCGATAAACGCTACATACAAAACGGTGAGGTGTTAGGTGTTCATAAACGATACAAATGCCGTCAACGTGATCCATGGTATATTACACCAAACATCGAAATTCCCGATGTTATTCTTTCCGTTTTTGGAGAGAAGCCAAAAATGGTAGTCAATAAAGGGAATTATGTAGTTTCTAACAGCCTTTTATGTGGATGTTTGAAAAATGTTGACTCGAAACAATTTGTATGCAGATGGTACAATAGTTTGACATTATTATCCATAGAGTTAAATGTTCATTCCCTTGGCGGCGGTAGTTTTGTGATAATTCCTAGTGAAGCCGATCGATTGGAAATAGTAGCTCCGATTCCTCAGAAAGAAATTTCAAAAATTTATTCTCAGTTTGATGAAACATTAAAAAAGTCAGGAACGGAAGCGGCTTATTTACTTGGAGATAAACTTGTGCTACAAAATATTTTCAATCTTTCAGATAAAGACATTTTAACCATTCGTCAGTCCATTGCGATACTTCGAAATTGGCGTACACCGGCTACTCGTAGAGCGTAATTTTTATGGTACATGGAATTATAATGCAAAATTTGCAGGATAAACGAAAAAATTTCCCTTTTTGAGGGAAAAAAAATGAAAAAAGTTTCCTTTTTTGAGGGAAAATTTGTATATTTAGTGTATGAAGGAAGTTTTGAAAGAAATAATAGTCAGCAATCAAAATGCGATGCCGGCTGATGTTAAAGTTCGTTCTTGGAAAATTCCAATGGACACGGGCAAGGTGATAACCATTCCGGGGGTTCGCCGCTCCGGAAAATCTTCGCTTTTTTTTATAGCCCAAAACAAACTCCTTGAAAGCGGCGTTTCCAAGGAAAAAATCCTGTTTCTGAATTTAGACGACGAACGACTGGATTTTTCCGAAAATAACATAGGCTTAATTTTGGATGCTTACAGAGAATTGTATCCGAAAATTCCCGCAAAGGAGATACGCTTTTTTTTAGATGAAATTCAGG
>LIUH01000081.1 GCA_001462225.1 Fibrobacteria bacterium GUT31
GGAGTTACGGCAGTTTTTCAAATTCGTCGGCTATCGGCAATACAAATTTCAAGCAATTCCGCTTGGAAAAATCCCCAACATAAACAATGGAGGTTGTTATGAAGAAAACATATCGTTTTCTGTTAGCGGTGAGCACCATGCTCGCTATGGCATTCACTTTTTCCTGCGGCGAACACGGAGACGATGACCCATCAGGTCCCGGTTCAGTGGGAAATCTATCGTCCAGTTCCGAACCTGCGGGACTGTCATCTGACGGCCAAGGCAGTAGCTCCAGCAGTTCCGGAGGAAATAACATTACATATGGTTCGTTTACCGATCAGCGAGACGGTAATGAATACAAAACCATAGTTATAGGCACTCAAACATGGATGGCCGAAAATTTGAACTTCAAAGAAGAACAAATAGGGCCAACAAGAGGCAGCAAGTGTTATGATGACAAAGAAAGCAATTGCGATAAATACGGAAGATTATATGAATGGTATGATGCTGAGGAAGTTTGCCCTGACGGCTGGCATTTGCCCACAATTGCCGAATGGAATACTTTGATTAGTTACGTTGGCAATGATGCAGGTACAAAATTGAAAGCCATGAATACCGATTGGAGAGACGGACCAGGCACAGATGATTATGGTTTTGCCGCTTTGCCGGGTGGACAGCTTTCTAATGAATTTGCAGATATCAATCTCATTGGCCGTTGGTGGACAGCCACAACAGCACCTTGGAATGGCGACTATAAATTGAGTAAAAATATAGTAGGTACGGAAAATGGTGTTAAGGAAGATGCTGAACAAGTTATTGATAGAATAGTTGGGTCACAATTATCTGTTCGTTGTGTATTGGGTTCGTCATCCTCTTCTTCAATTACTTATGGAGAAATTGAGGATATACGAGATAACAAGAAATATCGTACAGTACGTATCGGCACTCAAAATTGGATGGCAGAAAATCTGAATTTTGAGACAGCAAATGGCAGCGTATGCTATGATAACAAAGAAAGCAATTGCGATACTTATGGAAGATTGTATAATTGGGAAACTGCAAAAACAGCTTGCCCAAGCGGTTGGAAATTACCCACAGCTTCCGAATGGAATGCTTTAATAAGTTTTGGCGATGATGCAAGCAGAAAATTAAAAGCAAAGACAAGTAATTGGGGGGATAGTTATGGTATAGATAAATATGGTTTTGCCGCTTTGCCGGGTGGACAATTTTCTGATGAATTTGCAGATATCAATCTCATTGGCCGTTGGTGGACAGCCACAACAGCACCTTGGAATGGCGACTATAAATTGAGTAAAGATATAGTAGGTACGGAAAATGGTGTTAAGGAAGGTAGTGGAAAGGTTACTGATGTAGTAGTTGGACCTCAATTATCTGTTCGCTGCATTGAGATTTAAACACTAAGCACTGCCGCCAGCCTTCGGCTGGCGGTTTTATCCCGTAAGGGCCTCCGATTGCCTAACGCAATGCCGCAGCCAATTTCTCCAATGCCTCTTTCACGTCGCCCTTTGTGATTATTAAAGGCGGCAGAAAGCGAAGAACATTTGTACCGGCTCTTAGAATGAGCAAGCCCTGTTTTCTGCAAGCCGCGACTAAATCTGCAACGGGTTTTTGAGTTTCAATGCCGAGCAACAGGCCCTCGCCACGAATTTCGCCGAGAAATTTATGCTTTTTTGCAAGGGCTTTCAAACCGGCTTTCAACTGTGCGGAACGTTCCTTAATGTTTGCCAAAAATTTCGGTTTGGATATAATTTCCAAAACGGCAAGCCCTGCGGCACAGGCAACAGGATTCCCGCCGAATGTTGTTCCGTGGTCGCCGGGTTTTAGGCATTCCGCAATTTTTGCGTTTATGAGCGCCATGCCAAGCGGCAAGCCGCCACCCAATGCTTTTGCCCAAGTTGTGATGTCTGCGTTTATGCCAAAAAGCTCCGAGCAAGAGATTTTTCCGCAACGCCCAAAGCCGGCTTGGATTTCGTCTGCTATAACCAAACATCCGCTTTGCTTTTTGAGTTCGTTTATCGTTTTTATGAATTTTTTGGAAGGCATTAAAATTCCGCCTTCTGCTACTATCGGTTCCAGCATTATTGCAGCGGTGTTTTTGCCTACGGCTTTTTTCAATTCCTCCGCATTGTTCCACTCAACCTGCTTAAAGCCCCTTAGCATTTCGCCAAAGCCTGTTTTCAGTTTTTCTTGCCCTGTTGCGGACAATGCTCCGTAGGTGCGGCCGTGAAAGCTGTTTGCAAAGGTTATTATCTCTACCTTATTGTTTTTACCCTTGCTGAAAAAATATTTACGGACTAATTTTATTGCCGCCTCGTTTGCCTCTGTGCCGGAGTTGCAAAAAAACGCTTTGCCTTTTTCTTTGCCGAATTTCGTTAACGAGAGCATTTTTTGAGCGAGTTCTATTTGCGGGGCATTGGGATATAAGTTTGAGATGTGCAAAAATTTTTCGCATTGCTTTTTTATGGCTTTTGTTACGGCGGGGTGGCAGTGCCCCAGCGCATTTACGGAAATTCCGCTTGCAAAGTCCAAATATTCCTTGCCTTTTGAGTCAAAGAGCCTAACTCCTTTCCCTTTGACAAAATCTACGTCCGCTTTTGCATAAAGCGGAGCTATTAGGGCTGCATCTTGTGCCAAGAGAGATTTTTTCATTTGGGAGAAGATAGTAAGTTCTGATAACAAATTATTATTAAGTTGACAAAACGCCGAAATTTTGCTATATTTGTTACCCCATATTATGGCAAGTAAAAACGCCCAGAACATCATAGCGATAGACGGACCTAGCGGAACCGGCAAAAGTACCACAGCCAAAATGGTAGCCGGGGAACTCGGGTACACTTATTTGGATACCGGTGCTATGTACAGGGCTGTAGCGTGGATGATTGAGAGCGAAAAGCAGACCTACGGTGAAAATATAGATGAAATCCTTGAAAAAACGCAGATTTCCTTTGATAAAAGCAACCAAATTTTAGTAAACGGCGTAAATCGGGAAAGCGAGATTAGAGATCCGAAAATCAGCGCAGTGGTCAGCAAATACAGTTCTATTCCGGCTATCAGGGCCGCCCTCACCGCACAGCAAAGGGAAATAGGCTCAAAACAACCCTGCGTTTTAGACGGGCGCGACATAGGAACAGCAGTGTTTCCGGAGGCCAAATACAAATTCTTTTTAACCGCGGATTATAAAACAAGGGCAAAACGGCGGCTTCAGGAACTTCAGAATGCCGGCAAAGCGGAAGGCGAGACCTTGGAAAGCGTGGAAAAAAATTTAAAGGAGCGAGACGAGGCAGACTCAAAAAGAGATGTTGCCCCCCTCGCAAAAGCAAAAGATGCAATTGAAATAGACACTTCGCATATCACAATCCAACAACAGGTTCAGAGAGTTTTGCAGAGCGTTAGCGAAGTGGCGCGTTGCAAACATTCTCCGGACGCAACCCCAAAGGTTACAATGTCAAAACAGACGCTAAAAGCAGGCTCTCAAGAGGACTTAGATGAAATTTTGAGCGCAGAACAGGAAAACAAGGGCTTAATAGCCTCGGCTGAATCCATAGAGGTTTATAACAACACCCTCAAAGATTTCAAAGAAGAAGTTGTTATAGAGGGCATAATTCGCCAAGTCAATGATTTGGAGGTTTTTGTTGATGTCAAGGGAAAATCCGAAGGCATAATTCCTCGCGAAGAATTCAAAGAAGGCGAAGCCGTTTACGTAGGCTCAAAAATTGAAGTCTATATAGACAAATTTGAAAATGACGACGGTCGTTTGGTTCTTTCTAAGCAAAAGGCCGATTTTCTGAGAATTTGGAAACAGGTTTACGAAGCTTATGAAAGAGGTGATATAGTGAGCGGAACTCTTTCTCGGCGCATAAAGGGCGGTGTGGAAGTGGATTTGTTCGGCATAGCGGCATTTTTGCCCGGCTCGCAAATCGACCTTCGTCAAATCCCGGACATCAATGTTATGATTGGTCAGGAATTTGACTTGAAAATCATAAAAATCAACAAAGATCGCAGAAACATCGTTGTTAGCCGCCGCGTTGTGCTGGAAGAAGAGCGCAACAAGCAGAGAGGCAACGTTCTGGATACCCTAGAGAAAAATCAGGTTCGCAAGGGCATTGTCAAAAACATCACCGAATTCGGCGCATTTATAGACCTCGGTGGCGTTGACGGCTTGCTGCATATAACGGATATGAGCTATAAGCGCATAAACGATCCAAGGGAAGTTGTGCAACTGGGGCAAGAGATAGAAGTTGTTATTCTGGACTATAACGATAAAAAAGAACGCATTTCTCTCGGCATCAAGCAACTCCATCCGCATCCGTGGAAAGACGTTGCAGACCGCTATCCCGAAGGCACGAAAGTCAAGGGCAAAATTGTTTCCGTTACCGATTACGGCGCATTCGTTGAGCTTGAAAACGGATTGGAAGGTTTAATCCATGTTTCGGAAATGTCTTGGAGCGCGCACTTGCAGCACCCCAACAAACTTTTCTCCGTTGGGCAAGAAGTTGAAGCCGTTGTTCTCAAAGTTGAAGCCGAAAACGAGCGCATTTCTCTCGGTACCAAACAACTCGAAGCTGATCCTTGGGAATCCATTGAAAGCGAGCTTTTGCCGGGCGCAAAGGTCACGGGCGAGGTTCGCTCCATTGCAACCTTCGGCGCATTCGTTGAGATTAAAGAGGGTGTTGACGGCTTAATCCATGTATCAGATATGAGCTGGACAAAAAAGATAGAGCATCCTAGCGAAATAATCAAAAAAGGCGACAAGGTGGAATGCGTTGTGCTTGCTGTGGACAGTGATCGCCGCCGTATTTCTCTCTCCATGAAGCATTTGGAAGACGATCCTTGGGATTCCGTTGAGAATTGCTTCCAAGTCGGAGCAGACATTAAAGGCAAAATAATCCGCCTTATTGACCGAGGTGCGGTTGTTGAGCTCAGTCACGGTTTTGAAGGTCTTATTCCGGTTTCCAAACTTGGAACGGATTACATAAAAGTTCCCGCCGAAGCCTTTAAGATAGGCGATGAAATTCCCGCCGTGGTCTCCGAGCTAAATCACAGCCAGCGCACTATTTACCTGTCTGCCGCCGATTACTTTAAGAATCACGGAGACGAACACGCTGCATGGAAAGAGGTTCACAAACCCGGCATGAACTCAACCGACAAAGCCAAGAAAAAGGAAAAAAAGAAGAAAGATAAGAAAGAAGAAGAGAACGTATAGCTAAGGGATTTAGCGAGGCGCAAACAAATGCCGAAGCCTTTGTTTTGCGCCTCAGTAAATTTCTCGCTTACGCAGCAAAATATTCCTTCCGCCTATTTGCATGCCGTAATCAGGAGCTCTTGTGGACGTTCCTACTCGCAATCTGTCTCTAAATTTCGCAACAGTGGCGTTTACTATATTTTCCTTATTAGGATAGGAGATTATCCATGATCCAACAAGTTGAATTATTAAAAGAGATTGATGTGCTCCCGCAAAAATACTTCGGCGAGGTGCTTGATTTTGTCGTATATTTGCAACAGAAAGCACGGCAAGAAACCGTGTCGGTCGGTAAATGGCACAAAGAGCCGCTTTCAAAGCAGTTTGCTGGAGCCTTGCGGCTTTCCGATGCTGCGTATGAGGCATTACAAAATTCCATACAAGAAGGCCGTAACGAATGGAACCGCAATATCTTCTAGATTCCGATGTAGTTATCGGGTATTTGGCTGGCAAGCTCCCTAATTTTGGCATGAAAACTATTTCAGCCATTGTTGATCGAATCCCCAATATTTCCGTTATTTCGCAGATTGAAATTCTGCGGTTTAACGATATCCCCGAAAATGAAGCAATACTCAATGATTTTGTTGCCAAGTCGGTAATCCATCCTTTAAGTTCCGATGTTGTCCAACGCACCATCGCATTATGTAAGCAAAGGAAAATAAAACTGCCTGATGCGGTTATTGCCGCTACAGCTCTTGTTGAAGATTTTATTCTCGTTACACGCAATATTGATGATTTCAAAAACATTACTGACCTCGAACTGCTAAATCCTTGGGACGCAAATTAATCATAAAATTAGGCTCCCCGCCTCCCATATAGACGGCTACGCTTTTTTTGGGCGTTTGGGCTAGGGCTGCTGCACAGAGCAGGGTGAGGAGTAGGATTAGTGTTATGGGTGATTTCATTTCTTTATCTCCTTCAATAATTCTTTGGCTATACTCTCAGTCAATTTCATAAAAGAATCCTCCGTTGCCATTTTGGTATTCCCCTGTACCCACGCACCCACCGCTTCGGGCACCTGCACAGGAATATTCTTCTTTGTCTTTGCATTCTTCACAGACACATTCGCACTCGTGTAGCAATAAACCTCCCCGAAAATATGCCGAAATTCGCCGGGTCTCTAAGAACCGTTTTGGCGGCATAGTCAAAGGATATCAATGGGCGGTCCTGTGGCATAAGGGAGAAGATAGAAAAAGCCAGACACCCCCATAAAACACCATTCATCCCAAAAATCCCCACCTTCACTCCCAATTTTCCGACCATTAACTCCTTTATCAAATAACAGAAACTAAATTTATTATGCTATGATTTTAACAGCTATTGCAGCCATTTTTATACTCGGATATATAGCTATTGCTCTTGAACATTATATCAAGGTAAATAAATCCGCAAATGCGCTTTTTTTTGGAGCACTCCTTTGGCTAGTGTGGTTCAGATTTCAAGGTTCTCCTCACGGAGAAGGTTTGGAACTCGTTTCTCATCAATTGTTTGATACTTTCGGTGATTTGTCTCAAATTTTATTCTTTTTAATGGGTGCTATGACCATAGTGGCTGTAATAGATGCAAACGATGGTTTTTCATTGATAACTTCTCGCATAAAAACCGATAATGCAAAAACCCTAATGTGGATAATCTCATTTATAACTTTCTTTTTGAGCGCAGTTTTGGATAATTTAACAACAACCATAGTTATGGTGACTCTCTGCCGCAAAATGGTTGACGATACAAAGAACAGGCTATTTTTTACCGGTTTGATAGTTATAGCTGCAAACGCCGGCGGTGCGTGGAGCCCCATTGGCGATGTGACCACAACCATGCTTTGGATTGGCAAGCAGATTTCCGCATTAGGCATTATAGAATCCTTATTTTTGCCAAGTACAATTTGTCTTTTAGTACCTGTGATAATTGTCAGTTTTATTGTTAAAGGCAAAGTTCGCTCGGAATCGGCACAGGCGGAATTAGTAACGCAAAAACCATCTTCATACGAAAAAAATATACTTTTCACTGCCGGAATCGGCGGTCTTTTAATGGTGCCGGTAATTAAAACTTTTTTCCACGTTCCGCCGTATATGGCCATGTTTTTTGTTTTGGGCATTCTATGGATTGTCACTGAACTTTTGGGGCGCAAATATGCTTACGGCGTAGATCGTCTGAGCATTTTTCATGCTCTCAAAGAAATTGATATGTCAAGCGTTTTGTTTTTTGCCGGCATTATGCTTTCCGTGGGATGTTTAAGTTCAACGGGCCAGCTTGCAGCCTTGGCAAAAATACTGGATGAGAACATTGGCGATATCCGCATAATAACTCTTGCCATTGGCACTCTTTCCGCTATTGTCGATAATGTTCCGCTCGTTGCCGCAACAATGAAAATGTATGCCATAGACAACGCTTCGGAAATTTTCAGAGAAGACGGCTTGTTTTGGGGATTTATATCCTATTGTGCCGGTACAGGCGGAAGTATGCTGATCATAGGTTCTGCAGCCGGAGTTGCGGCTATGGGTATGGATAAAAATATGACTTTTGGTTGGTACCTCAAAAGAATAGCCCCGCTAGCTGCCTTGGGTTATGTGGCGGGAGCAGCGGTATATTTGTGCATATAGAGATTTCTTTGCCCTTCCAACTCCTTTGCGTTTATTATAAGCATCTGCAAACGGTTTTCTATGTTGGCAAAACTGGTGTCCGGGTCGTAATCCAGGCTCAAAACCTGAATGTGCGGGAATTTTGACTTTACAGCCTTGGTTAAACCACGCCCTGAAATATGATTCGCAAGGCAGGCAAAAGGCTGGACTATAACAAAACTGTTCACGCCATGCGCTGCCAAAGAGAGAATCTCACCCGGAATCAGCCAGCCCTCGCCTGTAATATAGGTCTTATCCAACATTCCGGTTTTTTCTACTATGTCTGACATTTCATAGCACGTCGCGTGGTGTTCGTAAAATTTGAATTTCTTGAACCTTTTTTCAACATCATTTGCCGCTTTTGAATAAAATTTCGCAGAAATTCCGCCTATCAGCCAGTTCACAAACGGATTTGCTATAAGCCCGCGCTTAACCTTTTCCATCCTCACAAGTTCGCCAACCCTGAAAAAATCCAGCATTCCGGGCTGAATCACTTCCATTCCGTGTTCAAAAAGGTATTCTTCAACAAAACCGTTTGCGCTTGGGTGGTATTTCATCAAAATCTCGCCCAGCACGGCAACCCTGGGTTTGCGAACTGACATATCGGCTTCTATTTGGTTAAATGCTTCTATCGCAGATTCTAATTTTTTCAGGGCACCGCGAATATTGCCTGCTGCTTCCAGCATGGTTTCTTTAATCCAGTGGTTGTATGTTCTCAGAGATTCACCGTGCTTTTTTTCGTAGGGACGAATGGAACGAAACATTATCTCAATGCAGTCCATCATCGCCATGCCCCAGAGCATATGTAGGCGAAAGTCCAAGCCCGCTTTAAACCCTGGGTGCATATTCTTATTATCCTTTCCTGTTGTTAGAATAGGCACATCCGGGTAACCGGCCTCGTCAAGTGCTTTGCGGCACATAACGGCGTATTGCCCGGCCCGGCAGTTCTCGCAGTTTTTCGCCAATCCCATACACACTTCGCTTTGGTTTACTTCCGGGTGCTGTTCCAGCCAGCGCAACCCCTCTCCTATATTCACTTGTGCGGGAAAGCAAATGTCGTTATGCACATATTTTTTGCCAAGTTCAAATGCTCTTTTGTCTGCCAATGGCAAAAGCTCGGTTCTAAAACCTTCCCTTTCCATAACCTTCGCACACAAAAGACTGAACGCCGGGCTTAAATTCGGAATCAGCACAACGCGTTTTTTGCCGTCTCCTTTTGCATAAGGCACAGGGAAAAGGGGCTGAAGAATTTTCTTTGCCACATCGGCGGTGTGGGTGCGCCGTACCTTTACGGTTTCAATAAAACTTTTAATGCGGATGCTAACCGGGCCTCTAACATCGCCCTCATCCAATTTCAGCATGAGCAATTCCTTCTCCGAGCGTTCGTGCAGAATCCGCATCATTTCATCGGAGAGAATAGCATCGTGCCCGCAACCGAAGCTGACTATTTGCACCAATTCTATGCTTGGGTCTTTAGTTGCCAAAAGCGTGGCTCCGAGCATTCTCATATGGAAAGAATTCAGGGTTTCTATTCTTGTGTTTGGGGGAATTTCCTGTTCAAATACGCCGGGTAAAGCCTCTAAGGGTAAAACGGGTATTCCCATTTGGGTAAAATGGTTTGCCACCAAATGATTCACCAAAGGATCTAAGTGGTAAGGCCTTCCGGCAATTACAACTGCAAATTCGCCTCTTGCTCTCACATTGTCTAAAATTCGTTGCCCCTCATTTTGCAGCGTGTCTCTGTATTTTTGCAAAGCTATCTCGCCTTCGCTTACAGCGGCGTCAATAATCTTTTTTGGAATTCCCCAACTTTTGTGAAACCAGTCTATGCATTGGCTCCGGCGCAGGTCTTCGTTATACCAGTGGAATGTCGGCTGATCTACCGGAATGCCGTGTTTTTTTTCCGGGTCGTCCACATTTCTAACTACGGCAGGTGTGCCTTGAACAACCGGGCAAACCGCAGTCGCTTTGAATTTTTTATGGTCGGTTGGGATTCCAATCATAACAGGCAGGAATATTCTATTTACTTTTTTCTTAACTAAATCCGCAACATGTCCGTGCATCAATTTTGCAGGAAAGCAAATCGTATCGCTGGGAACCGAGCGCAGCCCCTCTTCAAATAAGTTATAATCGCTTTGCCGGCTAACCACCGTCTCAAACCCAAGCGAGGTAAAAAACGCCTTCCAAAACGGCAAAGAAATAAAAAATTCCAAAGCACGGGGAATGCCGATCTTCTTCCCACTCCCCACTCCCCATTCCCCATTCCCCACGAGTTTAGGCTCATAATCCTTAATCAAAAGCTGATTTGCCCTTCTGATCATATCCGGCACGGAGTTTATTTTGCGGCTGATTTCCGCAACTATTTTTTGTGTTTCGGAATCGTTTAAGTTTGCGATGATTTCGCCTCTTTCGCAGCGATTGCCGGTTATATGAGTTCTGCCATCGCTGAAAACCACGATGGTTCGGCTGCAATTATTGCTGCAAAACTGGCAAATTTGCCCTGGGCGTTTTTCCCAGCCAAATTTCTCCATTGAATCTAAGCCTATGAATGTGGATTTGAGCATAGCGATGTGAGTAATATAGAAATTACTAAGGTCAAGAAATTTGCGCCGTTATGGCGCAAATTTTTCGTCATTGTCCGGATCTCGATAACCTCTATTCGTCCTTAACGCAACGCACAGAATACAGGTCAGACTTAACATGTTCGCTCCTGCTCACATTGGATTCGAGGTAATTCATGCCGCGAGTGTAGGCTTCGTCGCCATCGTGCGGCGTAGCACTCCACCAGACGCCATAACGGCCAACAGCGGAGAAAGTGCCCGATCCGTATCGGTAACCACCCGGCAGAGCTGAAAACCCAGACGTGTTCGTGCCGTTGCCACTATTATTCCAACCGCTACCGGCTTTCAGTGATACTCCCGCTAAGTCATCACCGCCTCTGGAATCTACAAGAGTTTGCCACTCAGCATCGCTTGGCAAATGCCAGCCGGCGGGGCAAACCGTTAAAGCCGTTTCCCAGTCGTACAAGCTACCGTATATATCGCAGTTGGCAGGGTCGTCTTCGTAACACTTGCTACCTTCCACGACGTAATTCAAATTCTCTGCCATCCATGTTTGGGTGCCTATTTCAACGGTTCCATAATTTGCGATGTCATTTCCTTTGCCGTTATAACCGCCGCTACTACTACTTTCGTCTTTATCGTCAGAGCAGGAAAGGGTGAATGCCATAGCAAGCGAAATGCTTGCCGCCAATGCGATTTTTTGCAGAAATCTAACTCTGTTCATAATAACCTCCATGGTTTAGTCGGGGATTTTTCCAAGCGGAATTGCTTGAAA
>LIUH01000082.1:0-5046 GCA_001462225.1 Fibrobacteria bacterium GUT31
GCAACACGCAACACGCAACACGCAACATTATACACAACTCTTAAGTAGGTACGTCAACTATCCAACAGTTTATTTTTCTCTTTTAAGTAGGTACGTCAAGCCCCTTCGAGGCTTGGTTCTTTTAAGGTATGGATTATACGCCCGGCCTTCGCCGGGCTTACGAATCAACAACCCAACAGTTTTTTTTCTCAGGATAAAAAGCTTCGTCAACTTTGTTGGCGGGACTTATATATATTTCCGCTCTTGAGAGTGGGTTAATCTTCGTGATTACCCACTCAAACGTTGATTTCGTTTGCATGTGGCGTAACACAACAAGGAGTTCTAACATGAGAAACTTTTTTAAAACATTCGGAATCATCGCCCTTGTGGCGGTAATGACATTCGCAATGGCAAGTTGCAACAACGGCACAGGTGGTGGCAGCGACAACGACCCCCTCCCGCAGACGGCAACATATACCGGCACGGCTAACGGTTCAACCTATACGTTGATAATTACCGAAAATACGGCGCGCTATACGGCCGAAATTGGGGACAGCTATGTGTTAACAGTAACATCAGGCGGCACAACGAAAACAAGCAGCGGCACGGTAACGGCAACGGGAAACACACTGACACTTACGCCGTCCGGGACTACAGCCACATTTACCATAACAATAACTACAACAGGCGGCATTACCGCTGTAACAGGAAAAATTACCTTTATTGATGGAACCAAATCGGAAGAAGAGTCGGTAGTAGTTACACCTCCATCCGGCAGCGGCGGTACATTTACGGTAACCGGCATACCGGCAGAGTATAACGGGAAGTATGCGTATTTTGAGGGAGAAGTGAATGATAATGATTTGCCGCTTGTAGGCTTCCAAAGCTTTAATGAGACAACAGGAGTTGCTACATTGGTACAAATTGCAAACGGAAGCGTAAGTTTACCAATGTGGATTTGGTATGATGGTGACAATGAATATGTTGTAAAGTACTCCGGTAATGACACTGTTGAAGGTGATTTTAAAATTTTCAATTCAGCAACAATAACTGAAGCAACTGTTGATGGGTTTATAACCGGTGTTGATTGGTCATCTATAACTTTCTCAAACGGCAGCGCCACAAAAACGTGGAGCAGCGGAACCCCATTTGACCCCAACGGCGGTAATGGCGGCAACAACAGCGGCGAAGTCCTACCCTACAAAGTAAGCGGCGATACCTTGACATTTAATCCATGGGGGAGAGGCGATGGGACAAGAGTATTTACCCCCGATGATCCGGATTGTAACAAATGGGATCTCAAGCCGGGAACAGGTGGGGCTTTCCCTGTGGGAGAATGGCTGAATCAAAACAATTACGAAAATTCTAACGGGAAGCGTTACGAGCGGTTTATTTTCAATTCCGATGGAACATGGAAACGTTATTCTGATTCCGAGTATAATTTTTCATATACTTTAAGCGGGAATAGCGTTAGCGGTACCATTACCGATTATGGTTCTATAGATTACAAAGTAAGCGGCAATACTCTGACGTTTAATCCATGGAGGCAAGGCGACGGGACAAGAGTATTTACCCCAGATGATCCTGAATGTGACAAATGGGATCTCATACCGGGAACAGAAGGAACTTTCCCAGAAGGGAAATGGGCGGATCAATCTAACAACAGTTACTGGACTAACTACGTTGAGTTTACCAGCACTAATATGAAAAGAATTAGCAGTACGGTACTCACCGGCACCTATGAAGTTTCCGGAAATACATTCGTATTAAGGACTACCTGGTAACAACGACAGCGGAGCCCGTACACTGTCCGTTGGACAGCACGCCGCTTAGTCAGCGGCAAATCCGTGATTACCCACTCAAACGTTGATTTCGTTTGCATGTGGCGTAACACAACAAGGAGTTCTAACATGAGGAACTTTTTAAAAACATTAGGAATCATCGCCCTTGTGGCGATAATGACATTTGCCTTCGTTTTTACAGCCTGCGGTGGCGGCGACGATGACGAAGACAGCGACAACGACCCCATTGACAATCCTAACAATCCTAACAATCCTAACAATCCTAACAATCCTAACAATCCTAATGGGAATGTAAATGAAGGATCTTTGACTATAAATGGCTTGCCAAATATAGGAACACAGGCGGTTTATGTATTTTCTTCCGGTACTAATATTTCTACTTACGATGAAATTCTTGATGCTTGGTCTACTGGCAACTATATAGCTGTTGGTGCTTCATTATCATCCGGAAATAAATTTTTTATTTATGGATGGAACGGTAGTACACAGATTGATACTTATTTTTCTGGCTCTGGAAACCTTCCTGTACTTCTCCTTAATAGTGCCGGAAGCATAACAAACGCAACTGTTCCTATGTATTGTTGGACGACTGTTCATTTTCAAAATGGTAGTGGTTCTGTTGCTTATAGCGCATTTGAGCCTGTATTAAATGACTCTCTGATACTCGCATCATTCATGTCAGAAATGTTAACAAAACCGGTAAATACAAAAGAAACTCCTTATGATGTTTCTTTGGCAGGCGTCAATATAAAAAGCCTTGCAATAGGAGATGATCCCTTAGGCATGATTTATTCATCACTTAATAACAGATATGTTAATCTTGATTTAAGCGGTTGTGTGGGAACATCAATAGGTATGGTTACACTGCAGTTTGCTTCTGATAATAGGTATGATAAGGATAAAATAACGTCGGTTATCCTTCCTAATACTGTGACAAGGCTTGAAGGCGGAAATTTTATAGGTTGTACCAATTTAAAATCAATAACATTGCCTAATTCACTGACTTATCTCGGAATGTATCCTTTTGCTGGGTGTTCTTCACTTCAATCAATAGAACTGCCTAATACTTTACAGATAATAGAAGGCCAGGCTTTTCAATATTGCGATCTCCTAACAATTGATATACCTGCTTCTGTTACAAGGATTGGTGCTTATGCTTTTACTGGTAATTACAATTTAGAAACGGCAATTGTAAGACCAACGACCCCTCCTGAATGGGCTTATTTTATTTTTTCAACTGACAAATTAACCGCCATCTACGTACCAGATGGCAGTGTGGAGGCATATAAGGCAGATGAAAATTGGGGGGAATATGCAAGTTTAATTAAACCATTAAGTGAAAAACCTTGATTGTCTAAATCCAACGGCACATCAGGAACGCATGGGTGACTTTTACGTTAACTCGCCATTTGGAGACACCACAGAGTGAAGGCGGGTAAAACCATAGGAGAAAAAGGAGTATAACATGAAAAACAGCGCAAAACTGTTCGGAATTATCGCCCTTGCAGCGGTAATGGCATTCGCAATGACAAGCTGCAACAACGGCACAGGCGGTGGCAGTCCACCGTCAGGTGATCCAACATCGGTAAAGTACCTCAGTTATGACGGTGACGGCAACATGTATGAACTGGAGATCAAAGCCGCAGGCAAGGCCGCATATTCTCCGAAGGGCGGCGACTCATATACGCTGACAATAACATTTATTAACGGGAATGTGGTAATAAGCACGGGAACAGTCAAGTCCGTTAACGGGAGCAGTATTGAGCTTCAACACAGCGGCGGCGGAGACTTTACCGTGACTGTTTCCAGCGACAATGGCGTTGACACTATAATTTCATTTACTACCAATACCGGTATCCCCGTTGACGGCTACACCGAACCTGTGCAGAAACCGGCAGGATTAACCCCGACTAAACCCGGCAACAATGAAGAAAATCCTCAATTGCCTGATCCTATAGGAACTAATGAATTGAGCGGCAAAACATACGATAACGGCTTTTTTATAATTAGTTTTGGCGCGGATAGTTCCTATAATCTTTCATATAGAAGGGGTAGTGAACCAGAAGAGTTATTGGATACCGGCTTTTATTCATGGAATACAGATCAAAAAACCGTTATTCTTGCCTTAGATAAGACAAGCCAGGGATACGGAGACTTTGGAATTGGATTGCAGAGCAAATCTGAAATAAAAGCGTCTTCAATCGAATACCTTCTTTCATTGCCTGCCGGAGATCTACAGCTTCCCCAAGGTACAACAATAGAACAATATGTTGATGGGATGATTGAAATACTTTTTTCGCTGGCAACTTATGATTATAAGATAGAAAGCGGTGAGATTGCATATTTTGGTATTAAAATTACATTGGCTGATACCGGTACGGCAATAGCAGGTTGTGCGTACTCAACAAAAGCCGCTACTGAAGCGTTTGGTACGCATTATCTTTTGAGTATATCTTTTGATGATGCTTTGGCTATACTTACAGCCGCTTATGGTCAACCGGATGATATGTTTTCTTTGCAAGCTCATTCTACCTTAACAAATGGAGCGGATTGGGTAATTCTTGAGTTTACTCGATACAAAGATATGAGGCTCATTAAAAACGAGTCCAATGAAACAACTACAAAAGGTTGGTTTTTAAATTTACCATAACGAGTTAAGTCCGCCCGCGTCTATGCGGGCGGCTAACGTAGCGGAATTAACCGGGAACGCATATGGTGTCACCCCCTGATTTGTCACCGCGTGAGGAAGTATACATGTCCCTGCCGTTCAAGAAGATAGTGCTGCATTGCAAGGCGGGCGCGCTCCTCGTCCCGACGTCGTTCTACGGCAAACTCGCGCTCTTTATCCGCGCGGCAATCCGCGAGGAAGTACTTGCGAACCTAAAAGAAGCCCTTGTTTCTTATGTTACAACAAGTCTTGACAATAACATGGAAATTCCCGAACCGCTGAAAATAGACGACTTTAAGGGAAGCATCACTTATCGTACAAGCAGGGAACGTCATTACAGTCTGGCAAAACAGGCAAAACTATACGGCAAGAGCATAAACGCTTTTATTGACGAAGCAATCAGCGAAAAACTAAAACAGACAGCACTGTAGTAAGAGTGTTTACCGCCGGGTCGAATACCTTTGCGCTTATCGCAGTATCTTCGAGTACGCCTCAAGCGCGTCGTCGCCGAAGCTGCCGGAAAGAACTTTCTTCGTGAGGATCTTCCCAAGCTGCACTCCCTCCTGATCAAAACTGTTGACGTTCCACACAAAACCC
>LIUH01000082.1:5194-5837 GCA_001462225.1 Fibrobacteria bacterium GUT31
CATCACCTTGTTTTCAAAGTGGGCGAGCAGGCTTCCAAGCACGGCAGGGGTCAGCCGCTTGCCGTAGATCAAACTCGAAGGCCGTCCGCCGGGGAATTCCTTGTTTTTGTCCGCGCTGTCCTGACCCTTGGCAAAGGCGACAATCTGCGCGGCAAGGTTCGCCGCGAGCTTTGTCTGGCTGACAGAACCGTCCACGACGACGTCGTCGCCCTTTTGGCTTTCGTTAAAGCCGATAAACTGAAGCGGAACGACTGCCGTTCCCTGATGCAGAAGCTGAAAGAACGAGTGCTGGCCGTTTGTTCCCGGTTCGCCGAAGATCACGGGGCCTGTTTCGTAGTTAACGGGCTCGCCGGCGCGGTTAACACGCTTGCCGTTTGACTCCATGTCCATCTGCTGAAGGTGGGCAGGGAATCGGGAAAGCGCCTGACTGTAGGGAAGAACGGCGGTATACGGATAACCTAAAAAGTTGCGCTCCCAAACGCCGATAAGCGCATCAAGCAAGGCCGCGTTTTTAAGTACGTCCTCGTTTAGGGCAAGCCTGTCCGCTTCGGCGGCGCCGCAAAGGAACTCTTTGAAAACTTCCGCGCCAAATGCAAGAGACAGAACGCAGCCGCCCACCGCCGACGACGACGAATAACGGCCG
>LIUH01000082.1:6006-6856 GCA_001462225.1 Fibrobacteria bacterium GUT31
AAGATACGCGCTGTTACGCGCAAGAGGGCTTGTCTCGCTTGTAACGGCGATCATGTGCTTGCTCGGATCAAGGCCGGCCTTTGCCAGCTTGTCCTTGACAAAGAGCTCGTTGGCAAGCGTTTCCTGAGTTGTACCGCTCTTTGAAACAAGGATGAACAGGCTTTGATCAAGCTGTGAATTGGCGATTACCTGCGAGGCATCGTCGGGATCGACATTGGAGATAAACTTCGCGTTTAGTTTCTTTTTACCTTCGGCCTCAGCCCAGTTTTCAAGGGCGATATACATGGCGCGCGGACCTAAATCCGAGCCGCCGATGCCTATCTGTATTACGGTGGTAAACGGTTTACCGGTGGAGCCTTTGTACTTTCCGCTGTGAACGGCGGCGGCAAAATCGCACAGCCGCGCGAGCTCCCCACGGTAAAACTCCCCGATGTTTTTTCCGTCTTCGATTACGGGCCGCCCCTGTTCTCCGCGCGAAAGATGGTGAAGCACCTTGCGTTTTTCGCCGGTGTTCATCACCTCCCCGTCAAGGAGAGCTTTGTACTTGGCGATAAGTTCCTGTTCGTCGGCGAGTTCCTGCAATAGTTTTACAGTCTGTTCGTCAACGGCCTTGGCTGCCCACGAATAGTTAAGGCCCGCCGCCATGGGAACGAGACACTCCCCTACTCTTTTCGCGTTGAGTATACTCCTGAAATCAAAAGCCGACGCCGCGTGCCCTGAAAGCTTCTTGTAAGAAGCGGTTTTATCAAAATTAATGTACTGCATTGTTTTCTCCTTTATTTGTCTATTTGTCATTATACAATAAAGAATTACGTTCTCCAATACCTACTCACTAGTACGCTTGTTATAG
>LIUH01000083.1:0-645 GCA_001462225.1 Fibrobacteria bacterium GUT31
TTACAGGAATAGTATAGTATCATTGTAATTTATGGTGTATTATTAAGAATGTTCAGAAAATAAAGGTGAGTAAAATAATGGTTAATATCATCGAAAAAGAAAATTTAGAATTCAGAAAATTAAATACAAATGATAAAAATTTGTTTATTAAATTAAGGTTTGAATATTTTGTAATGGACGAATTTGACATGACTGGAATTGAAAAAGATGAAATAGAAGATAATTTAGGAAAATATTTTGATGAAAATATTGAAAATAATAATTTTCTGGGAATAATATGTGAGCATAAAAATAAAATCATTTCAGCAGCCTATTTAGCAATAAATAAAATGCCCCCCAATCCGCATTTTATTAATGGTAAAACCGGGACATTATTAAATGTTTTTACATACCCAGAATATAGGAATCAAGGGATAGCCACAGAATTAATAAAAAAAATAATTGAGGAAGCAAAAAAGGAAAACATAAGTCAAATAAACCTAAGTGCTACAAAATCAGGAGAAAAAATGTATAAAAAATTAGGTTTCAAAGAATCAAAATATACTCAAATGAATGTAAAAATAGAATTATAAATAATGAAGTACTGGCATACTGTACTTAATTAAGAGGTATTCATGGCATCTATATTGATGATTAACGTACCAT
>LIUH01000083.1:838-4646 GCA_001462225.1 Fibrobacteria bacterium GUT31
ATTCGCGGGACATACCAATCCGACTTTGCCGCTAACGGCAGCTCTTGTACGAAATGGACATAAAGTATCATATATAAACGCGGAAGAATTTCGCAGTAAAATAGAAAGCACCGAAGCACAGTTCATCCCATATAAAAATTATCCGGTTTCTCCTACCGCGCAGCAGAAAAAAACAAAATCTTTTCGCGCGGCGTTTGATACAGCAATGAACTTGGAGCAAAAGTTTGATTTATTGATTTATGAAATGCTTTTTTATCCGGGTATCAAAATTGCAGAAAAACTAAAGATACCGTGTGTTCGTCAATTTTCTCAACCGGCGTGGAATGAAAAAACGCTTTCCAACGCAACAAGTTTCTTCAAAATGTCCTGCACTTTGATAGACTTGCAGGTAATGGGAAGGAAAAATGCGGAATATATGGGGTTGAAAAATAAAACACTTGGAGAAGCTGTTATAAATGATAAACCAGCGCTGAATATAGTATATGTTCCTCAAATATTTCAAACGGAAAGAGATTCTTTTGGCGAAGATTATTTGTTCACCATTCCTGTGAATAAAAGCATATCCACATCGCAAAATATTCCATATACAGAAATGAAACCGCCCATTGTATATATTTCATTGGGAAGCATCATTAGCAGTAAAGGTTTCTGCAAGAAATGTGTACGCGCTTTTGGCGGAAAAGATATGTCGGTCATTCTTAACACAGGCAAAGTTCGTCCCCAAACGCTTGGAAATAAACATGAGAATATCTATGCCTATTCTTTTGTGCCGCAGGTTGAAGTATTGCAGCACGCTGATGTTTTTCTGACACATTGCGGGATGAACAGTGTAAATGAAGCGATGATCTATGGAGTGCCAATGGTTACGATGCCGTTCATCAACGACCAAATATCAAATGCAAAAAGGATCGAAAGTCTTGGAATAGGGAAAAGAGTTCGTACATTTTCAAGCAGCGGCAGACAACTGTATAAAACAGTCAAAGCTGTTTATGAAGATGAACACATACGAAATCAAAGTATTGCAATTCAGGATTTACTAAAAAAGGAAACTACTTTAAATGAAGTTGTCAATCGGATTGAGAAATTAGGGGAAAAATATGGATTTAATGAACATAAAAATTGAAACGAAATGATTATCCTGTTGATAAAATATATTGATAATTTTATGGATAGTGAAGAGCAAAAATATTTTATCAAAAAATAGGATATAATAGTACCAATGAAATATTATTAGATAAAACAATAGATAAAAAGTAAATTTCTTGAAAAATAAGAACTTGACTTTCTCATAGATATATTTAATAATTTGAGTCATGGAAACAATAAACAAGATTGAATATTTCAATAAAGAATTAAGGGGGATTTAAGTGATAAGAAAAGCAATTAGATTCAATAGAAAATTATAAAGAATAAGGAGGTACCTATTATGGATAAAAATCTTTATATATTAGCCGAACTTGATGAAGATACTCAAATAATTTTAAATAATTATGAGAAAATAATATTGGCAAATGGTTTTATTGGCAAACAAACAAAAGATATTCCGTATCACATTACTTTAGGTTGCTATTCATTAGAGAATGAAATTTACTTGAAGGATTTGTTGGATAATGTTGGTAAAGAATTTAATCAAATAAATATATCATATAATGGCTTTGGACTTTTTGGGTTAAATGTTTTATACTTAAATCCAACTATGAATCTAAAACTTATTGAAATATATAATTATTTCAAAGAAAAAAGTCAAAATAAGGACAATGATTTATCGGCACACACGACATTATTTATAGATGAACCTGAAAATATAATAAAAATATTACCAAGATTTGTTGAAATATCTAATAGGATAAATGGAAAAATAAAATATATAAGTCTATATGAGTTTTTTCCAAAAAAATTATTAAAAAGAATAGAATTAAATGGATAATATGAGAAAAGCCAAAACTAACTACGCATAATAAACGCTATACGACATTTGTCCTAAACTTGGTTTAGAATATATTTTGGAGATTGTATTATGAAAAGAGTACTCGCATTATCATGTTGTTGTGTGGATTTTTCCCCGAGAAAAATATTATGAATGTAGGCGGAAATGCTTTAAATGGTGATATTTTGTCAGCAATGAAAGCAGGCTCACAATCCCGCAGCCATTACTTTGTCCCATGTCGACGCTTTTTAAATAGGAAATGCAATGGAAATATATTGACAAATTATTTTGGATAATGTATAAGACTTCAGGAGATAAATTATGGAACATTTAGGAACAATAGAATTAGAGACAAAAAGGCTTATTTTGAGACGCTTTATAATGGAAGATGCCGAAAGAGTTTTTAATAATTGGGCAAATGATGACGAAGTTACTAAATACTTGGTATGGCCTTCTCATAGTGATATAAATGTTACAAAAAATGTTTTGGAACAATGGATACAAAATTATGAAAAAAATGATTTTTACCAATGGGCAATAGAGATAAAAGAAATTAAAGAACCTGTTGGAAGTATAAGTGTTGTAAATCAATTAGATGATATAAAAATGGTTCATATTGGATATTGCATTGGCAAAAAATGGTGGAATAAAGGGATTACTTCAGAAGCATTAAGCGTATTGATAAAATTCTTTTTTGAAAAGGTCGGTGTAAACAGAATAGAAGCAAGGCATGATCCGAATAATCAAAATTCAGGAAAAGTAATGACAAGATGTGGAATGAAATATGAAGGATTATTGAGACAGGCTGATAGAAACAATCAAGGAATAGTAGATACTATTTATTATGGAATTGTTGCAGAGGATTATTTTAAATAGGAATTTCCTGGAAAAAGTTCATTTGAAATTAAAAATGTGGAGAAACTAGTTTTACTTCGCATAACCAAACGGTAAAATTGAGCCTATTCGGGGAGACGGCTAACCCAACGCTGAAATTCTCTCGACAATTTCCATGTAATTCATCTGATCGACATTTTCCCGAAGCCATTGAGCAAGGCCGTCGTCAGCTTCGTAATCGAAAACTTCTATCTCGTTTATAGCCGCGTCTATTTCTTCTATTTGGTAATTTTCGCAGGCTGTTTGAAGTCTTTGCAGCGTTTCTTTGTACGGCTTGTCCTTCTTCAGTTTGTTCTTTTTTGTCTCTCCCCGGCTGAATTTTTCTTCAATAGCGGTTATCAGTTTTGTGACGTTTTCAATTAGGGCAGGGTTATTGGCGATTACAAAATTAAAATCCCCGGCTTTTGCGGCTTTTTCCAGGGTTTCAGCCTGACTCCCTGCCGCTTCGGCGCAAATGCCGCGGCAGGAACTTTTTAATCCGTGAACAGTGATGGCGTAATCGTGCAATTTGCTCTCATCCGGTTCCTTAACGGTTTCAAGGAGAAGTTTGGTGTTCGACGCGAAAGATCTAAGAACTTGCAGGAAGGTTTCCCTGTCGCCGCCGAAGCGTTCCAGCCCTTTGGCAGTATCTATCCCTTCAATGTTTTCCTCGAATAAACGCCGGTCAACTCCCTTCCTTCTGTCCTTGCCGGAACGCCGATCCTTACCGGTACGGAGATCAACAAATGTATGTCCATCTGAAGTAACCTGCATGGCTTCATAAGACTTTTCCAGCTCTTCATTCCGTACCCATTGCTTTATAACAGAATCAAGATGAGGAATATCGATAGGCTTGGAGATAAAAGCCTGAAAGCCTTTGTTCAGGAACATTTCTTCGCTGCCCGAAATGGCGTTAGCTGTAAAGGCAATTATGGGGACAGTTTTGGCGTATTCGGTGCCGATTTCTTCGCGGATGATTCGCACGGCTTCTACCCCGTCCATTTCCGG
>LIUH01000083.1:4797-8761 GCA_001462225.1 Fibrobacteria bacterium GUT31
CATAAAAATCGCGTTGTATTTGACCTTTTCTTCGCGTACGGCGTCAACGGCGGCCTGCCCGCTTGTCAGACAGTCAACCTGCATTTTGTAAGGTTTCATCATTCCTCTGGCAACGTCAAGGTTGGTCGCCACATCGTCAACAACCAGTACATGAGCGTAGGGCAGGCTGATACGCGACAGGCGCGTTTTGCGTTTTCTGATGTGATAATGGAAATTTTTAAGGCTGCTTACAACTTCAGGCCCGATTGTGTCGGCGGTGACAAATCCTTGAGGAAGTTTTACGGTAAAAATACTGCCCTTGCCGTACTCGCTCTCAACAGAGATAGAACCGCCCATCATGTCCACCATCATTTTTGTGATAGACAGTCCAAGTCCTGTTCCTTCAATTTTTCTGTTGGTATTCAAATCCATCCGGGCATAATCGAAAAACAGATTGTTAATATTTTCAGCCGGAATGCCGACGCCGGTATCCCTGACAGACGCAATCAGTACAACCGCCCCGCCATGGAGTTCTGACTTCACGGTAAATTCTACCGTGCCTTCTTTTGTGTATTTAAAAGCGTTGGAAAGAAGATTATTCAAAATCTGTTTAATACGCAAGTCGTCGCCGTAAAGGCGCGTCGGTATGTTCTCGTCGATGTCAAGCACAAAGTCGATGGGCTTTTCCCCCTTGCGCATAATACTCTGGGTGACTGTGTCGTTTATTACGCTGGGGGTGTCATACTCAACCGGCACAAACTCAAATTTGCCGGCTTCAATTTTGGAAATATCAAGAACATCGTTAACCAGGCCGAGGAGGCTCGCCCCCGCGTTGGCTATCTTTTCAACATTTTCCCTGGCTTCGTCACCTAACCCGCCTTCCTCAAGAGTCAGCTCAGAAAGGCCGATTACCGCGTTAAGCGGAGTGCGCATTTCATGGCTCATTTTGGCAAAAAACTTGCTCTTCTCTTCGGTTGCCGCTATCGCGGTGTGGAGTTCGACAAGCTCGGTCACATCGTCGGAGCTGCCTACAATGCCGATCATATCGCCGCCGGCATCATACATGGGCATTGTGTGCGAACGGAACATCTTACCGTCTATTTCAGTGCTCCAGTCCTGCGGGCCTTCCCGAAAGGTTTTTTCCAGATTATCAATTAAATCGATATGTCTGTTTTTTTCCCGCGCGGCTGAAATGTTTTTTCCGATCAGAAATTCCGGTTTAATCCCAATATCGTTCAGATACCGTCCGTTAAATGATGTTATAACGCCGTTGTTGTCAACGCTCCAGATAATTCCCCTGTAGTTGTTGACAATGGTTTCCGTCTTTGTAAGGGCAAGATGCATGTTATGTGCATATTTTTCTATGGCGCGGATTTGATTGACGATTTGTATTTGATGCCGAACTCTGGATTGAACAACCTTTGCGCTGAAAGGTTTGTGTATAAAATCCGCGGCATCAAGGGCAAGTCCTTTTTCCTCGTCCTCAACGCTGTCAAGCCCTGTAATAATAATAACGGGAATATTCCGTGTTTTTTCGGATGATTTTAACTGCGCCAGAACGTCAAACCCGTTCATATCAGGCATGATTATATCCAGCAGAATAAGATCCGGCGCAAATTTGCCGGCCAGTCCAAAGACAGCGGCTCCGTTTTTCGTCATGTGAATGGTATATTCTGAGTTTAATATTCTGTTCAGAACTTCAAGATTAAGCTTTTCATCGTCTACTATAAGCACACTGTTTTTTTCTATACTGTCCATCGCGTTCCCCTGGTAAATGTGCTGTTTAAACCGTCAAACTTCAGTATATCATAAAAACCGGCGGTAATGTCAAACCTTATTTTTACCACATATTTCAAATTTTTCTTGATCAATTTTATTATCCTTGGTATAATCAGATAACAGGGGGATAATTTATGGCTGATAAAAAGACAGTTCTGGCGATTGATGACAATTTACAGCAGCTAACCGAATTTAAAACCATGCTGGTTCCTCAGTACGATCTACGGGTTGTCAAGTCCGCTTCCGAAGCTATAAGTTTTTTGTACAGAAACGCGTCTGACGTTATTCTCCTGGATATCGAAATGCCTAATATTTCCGGTTTTGAATTTCTGAATGATATAAAGAAAATCCCCAGCTATGTTAATGTACCGATAATTGTTGTTAGCGGCAATTCCGGGCAAGATTTCTTTAATCAGGTTAAAGCTTCCAAAGCTTTTGATGTCTTAACCAAACCTGTAAGACAAGACACATTGATTGAAGCGATAGAAAAGGCCCTTGTCTCCAATAACTGAAATTATTAAGGGGAAAAATCATGGACAATACCGGCAAACTCGCGCAGGTCATAAAAATTGACGAGGAAAAGTGCATTAACTGTTATGCGTGTATAACCGCGTGCCCTGTAAAATATTGCATGGACGGTTCAGGAAAAAAATTGCTCGTTAACCACGATCTGTGCATAGGCTGCGGGCACTGTATTGCTGTCTGTAGTCACAAGGCTCGTAAACCCATAGACGATACGGAACGTTTTTTTGAAGACCTGCGCAAGGAAAAAAATATGATCGCCGTCGTCGCGCCGGCTGTCGCGTCGGTCTTTGCCGGAAATTACCTCAGGTTGAACGGCTACCTTAAATCCCTTGGCCTTGAAGCGTTCTTCGACGTGAGTTTTGGCGCGGAGCTTACTGTCATTTCCTACCTCAACTACATCAAGGAAAAAAATCCCAGAACAGTTATTGCCCAGCCATGCCCCGCTATCGTCAGTTACATTGAAATTTATTATCCTGAGTTATTGCCCTATCTTGCGCCGGCGGACAGCCCCATGCTGCACACTGTCAAAATGATCAAGGAATACTATCCAAAATACCGCGACTATAAGGTTGCGGTTATTTCTCCTTGTATCGCCAAAAAAAGGGAATTTTCGGAAACAGGACTCGGAGACTACAACGTTACCATGCTTGCCCTGAAAAATAAACTTGAAATGGAGAATGTTGATCTTTCAAGATTTC
This sequence comes from Fibrobacteria bacterium GUT31, assembly GCA_001462225.1. Lineage (GTDB taxonomy): Bacteria > Fibrobacterota > Fibrobacteria > Fibrobacterales > Fibrobacteraceae > Fibrimonas. The sequence goes on from LIUH01000083.1 coordinate 7,779, forward strand.
CTGTAGTGGAATATGTTGGCGCGCCGGCGGAACGGGCAGTTGGGTTTTCCACTCCTGGCGGTTTGCTGGATACCGCGGAACGTTTTGTTCCGGGCATAAGAAGGAACACCCGAAAAATCGAGGGGACTGAAACAATCTACCCTTATTTAAGAGGGGTGGCCAGTCTGCTGGACAAAAAGGACATCCAGTTTCCCTTGCTTATTGACTGCCTTAACTGCGAACTTGGCTGCAACGGCGGACCCGGAACCGGTAACAATCACAAAAACATGGACGAGCTTGAAAGCCCGATCCGTAAACGCAGCGCCGAGTTGGAAAAACAGCTAAACCCCAAACAACAGGAAAAACTGTACAAAAAATACAACAAGGATCTGAACCGCTTCTGGAAGCCGGGTCTGTATGACCGCAAATATAAAAACTTTTCAGGAAATTACTATTTAAAAACTCCCAATGAGACCGAACTAGCCGGAATTTACAAAAGCATGAATAAATACAGCGAATCGGATTTGTACGATTGCACAAGCTGCGGTTACGGAAGCTGCAAGGCAATGGCGATGGCAATTTTTAACAAGCTCAACAAGCCCGGTAATTGCGCACATTACACACTTACCCTGCTTGAAGACGAGAAAAAAACCACAGTGTACATTAACCAGCAGCTTAAGGGACACATCAACCGCGCCCTTGAGGTAATAGAGAATATCAACAAACTGGTTGAAAGACTGCATACCAGCATCAATGTACAGGCGCAATCGGTTGATGACTCAACGGCGGCTACGGGAGAAATGGTACAATCCCTGAAGAACACTTCCGATTTTTCACGGCAGAAACGGGAAGACGTAAGTGAACTGCTGGAAAACGCCGCCAAGGGTCAGGATGCCATGAAAGAAACCATTGATGCGGTTCAGGGCATCTCACAGTCTATAGACGGCATAGGATCGGCAATCAAAATCATCAGCGTTATCGCGGCCAATACCAACCTGCTTTCC
>LIUH01000083.1:8935-10239 GCA_001462225.1 Fibrobacteria bacterium GUT31
GGAGAAGCGGGCAAGGGTTTTGCTGTAGTTGCCGATGAAATTCGCCGTCTCTCTGAAACTACCAGGCAAAACTCGCTGAATATTTCCCAAACACTTTCAAACATTATCAAGGGGATCAATACTACTTCAAAGCGTACCGACGACACCGGCAATCTGATTAACAATATGTCTGGTGAGATTAACGACTTTGCCGCCGCGATGACAGAGCTCATTGATACTTTAAGTGAACTGTCGGCAAAAAGTTCCGGTATAACATCCTCGCTGGCGACTTTGAAAGAACACAGCACCACGGTAAAAACCGACTACAGCGAAATGCTGTCACAGACCGATAAGCTGCGGTACGATATCAACTTCCTGGCGGCAATGTCGGCGGATATAGTTAAAGCTATTGAGACCAGCGACCACGAAGTAATTGCCAAGCTGACCGCCCTGGATGAAAAATCCAAAGCCGAAACGGTAAGGAAATAAAAGAACGGCGGCTGGTTTCGTCAGCCGGAACCTGTCTGTATTTTTTGTTTCAATCCGGCAAGTGTGGAAAGCGCCTCGTCAAATTTAAATTCATCTATATAATTTATCAATTCTTTGCTTCCCTGTATTACGCGAAGGCTGCCAACTAAATTCAGGCACTCAGGGCTTCCCTGTTTTAACAGAATCTCCAGTTCTTCCAGCAGTTCCAGCGCTGCTTTCGTATCCAGAGGTTCGGCTGCGGCCCCCGTTTCTGTTTCGGAAAATTCATCAAGCAGCGGCTCAAGTTCCGAGAAAACCGCATCCAGTTCTGCCTTAAGCACATCCATCTGCTGCTGGGTAACCAGATTTTTCCCTTCTTTGAGATTCTGTTCCACATCGGCAGCCGCTTTCTGCAAAAGAGTTTTGCCAATATGTCCCGCTGTGCTCTTTAATGTGTGCGCAAGCCTGTGCGCCAGGTTTATATCGCCTTCTTCAAGAGCTTTGGTTATTTCTTCATAAATTGTTTTATTGTTTTTCAAAAAAGACAATTGAAGACTTTTCATGAATTCTTTGTCCGCTTCAATCTGCTCTCTTTTTTTCGCGTCTGCGGGCATATCACCCATGTTTACCGAATCAAGATATTTTAACAAACAGCGCCACAGTTCCTGCGATGTAAACGGCTTGCCGACACAGTCATTCATGCCGCTCATTTTGTAAATTTCCCTGTCATTGGACATAATGTTAGCTGTCATAGCAATTATGGGAATACCAGTGTTAAGCTCTATAATTTTCGCGGACGCGTCAAGACCATCCATCACTGGCATGTGTATATCCATAAAAATCAGGTCAAATTGCTT
>LIUH01000083.1:10360-10489 GCA_001462225.1 Fibrobacteria bacterium GUT31
AATCAGGTCAAATTGCTTTTCGCCCTTTTCCATGCGGCTTTGGACCATTTCCACGCCTATTTTGCCGTTGGCGGCAACAACAGTTTTAAGGCCGACCCTCGCGAGGTGTTCGCAGATAACCTGCTGATT
>LIUH01000083.1:10496-13859 GCA_001462225.1 Fibrobacteria bacterium GUT31
TTGTCTTCGCATAACAGAACTTCACCTTCGAACATTGGCTTTTCAACTTCGTGAAGCACCATTTTCTTTTCGAGCAATTCTTCATCAGTTACGTCTATTATGTCAAATGTCAGTTCAAAACTGAATTTGCTGCCAATGCCGGGAGTGCTGTCAACCGAAAGCTGCCCGCCCATCATTTCCACAATGTCTTTCGTTATCGGAAGACCAAGTCCGGTGCCGCCGTATTTACGCGTTGTTCCTGTTTCCGCCTGTGTAAACGGATCAAATATTTTTTCTATCTGTTCCGGCGTCATGCCGATTCCGGAGTCCTTCACTTCAAAATACATTGTAATTTCTTTATCGTCCTTGTGTTTAACAGCCGAATGGAGCTTGACCATACCGGAACTTGTAAATTTAATGGCATTTGACAGAAGGTTCACAAATACCTGACGCAGCCTTGTCGGATCGCCTAACGGCCTTTTGCCTATACTCGGCTCCGCGTAAAAGTGCAGTAAAATTCCTTTTTCAACGGCTTTCGGCAGGACAAGAGTCCTGCAGCTTGCGAACAACTTATGCAAATCGAAGGGGATTTTTTCCAGTTCCATTCTTCCGGATTCTATTTTTGACAGATCCAGTATATTGTTGATAATCTGCAACAGCCACTGCGCGTTTGTATGTATTTTTTCAAAATAATCTTTTGTTTTCAGGGAAATATCGCCGTCCATGGCCAGTTCCGAAAAACCTATGATGCTGTTCATGGGTGTTCTTATTTCGTGGCTCATGTTGGCGAGAAAAACAGATTTGGATATGTCCGCGTTTTTTGCGGCTTCAAGCGCGGCTTTCATATCCATCTGGGACTTGTGAAGTTCGGATGTGCGCTCCTTGATCAGTTTTTCAAGTCTTTTGTCCTCGTGACGATATCTTTGAAGTAAAACCATCATGAAAAGGAGTCCAAGCCCAAGCGCCGTCGCGCCGATAAGCCACGGTATCCGCGCCTGTACCAGTTTTACCCGATAATCAAAAGTCTTGTGCATCCACCGTTCCGAAATCTCTTTTATGTTGATCATGGCAAGCGCTTTATCAGCTATTGAACAAAGAATCTCCTCGCCCTTGTAAAAGCCAAAAGTAGAATCAAAAGTTTGATCGAATATGACGTTGGCTTTGTAACCGGGAAGCTCGCGGAAATTGGTTAGAAGGAGAAACCTGTACTGGCTTGTCATTACCATGTCAACCTCGCCGCGATCGAGAGCCTGAAAAGCAAGATCAGAGCTTTCATACTCTGTTGTGTACTCATGATCCGGAAACCATCTTTTAAACATTTCTGTATACGCGGTGCCTTTGGGCAAACCAACTTTCACATACAGTACCTCGTTTATGCTGATATTTTTGTGTTCCGATTTGGACAGAAGCGCGTAATTATCCGTTATGATCGGAGTATCAGGCCATATAAAGCGCCCTTTCCGTTCTTCCGACCGTATCAGCTCTGTCAGCATGGACACCTGTCCGCTTTCAAGCATTTGCACCATAACGGGCCAGTCTATCCGCTGTTCGCTGGCAATCTTGAAAGTCAAACCGGTGAGCGCCTCTACTTCGCTCATTACGTCAAAAGCGATTCCCTGCCACTGCTTCTCCCGCGTATTATAAAAGCACAGCGGATAGTTGTCATGTTCGGGCGCGAACGACACAATAGGATTTGTTTGTATATACGCCTTTTCCTCTTCGCTGAGATGCATAGACAATTTGTGCTTTAAGTACTCCTTGTGTCCCATGTTGTACAGCAATGTCAGATAACGCAAGGTGTCGTTTTGTAATACCTTTTGCACAACAGAGATAACCGGCTCAAGCGCGGGGTTTTGAGTTGCCATGGAAACCGGGCTGTAGATCAAGGGGAAAAAATTTTCAGCGGTTACATCGCCGTAAATGTCAAACGCCGCTTCCAGAACATTCTCTGTCAGGATGGCATCGGCTTTGCCGCTTTCAAGCAGATTGTACGCCGCTTCATTGTCGCTGACAAAGAACGCTTCAAACGTACCTGACTCCACTGAAGAAACAACACGGTCATAATTAATGGAACCCTCAAAAAAGACCAATCGCAGAGGACGCGCCGCCTGAGTTTCCGAAACAGGCGGACTGTTTTTAAGCCGTATATACTTCAGCATACGCTGGGCGATTGAGCCGGTCATAAAATATGTACTGCGGCGTTCTTCTGTCGGTGACAGATCGCCTGAAAAATCAATTTCACCGGTTTCAAGCCCGGCGATCAAATCGCCCCACTCGTAAACAACGGGTTTGAACTGAATCCCAAAGAATTCCGTCAGCCATTCGCAAAAAAGGGCGGCATAACCCCTGATTGTATTATCTTCCGCGAAGAACGCCTCGGTAGTCGGAGTTACTCCGTATACAAAAAAAGTTTTCTGTTCCCGAAGCGCTTCAATGGCGCTTATTTCTTTATCCGTTACGCCGGGAACATCCAGAAATGAGGCGTATTGATTCGTTACGTTCGATTGCTGGTTTGTGGATTTATCGCAGGAAAAAAGCAAAATCATGGAGAATATGACAATCGGGAACAATATTACTTTTTTCATTTCTCGCCTTTAAATTGATAATTCTCTTTTCAATTCGGCAAGCTTAATTGCTGCGTCTTCAAATTCAAAATCCTCCATTTTTTGTATTAAATCTTCACTTCCCCGTATTGTGCGAAGATCATTGACAAATTCCATACATTGAAGATTACCACTGTTAAGCAGCGGTTCAAGCTCTTCGAGCAATTTCCGTATTTTTTTAGGGTCAAGAGCCTTCGTCTGAGGAGTCGGCGGCTCTTGAGGCGTTTTTAGAACTGGCTGATCCGCGGATTCTCCGTGCGAAGAAGAAAGTTCGTTCAGAACCCTTGATAATTCGGTTTCAAGAATCTTGAGTTGTTCTTCCTTTGCAAGATTCTTTCCGTCTTTAAGCTGTTGTTCCACATCAGCGGCGGCCTGCTGTAAAGAAGTTTTGCCGATTTGCCCGGCGTTGCTTTTTAATGTGTGAGCCAGTCTGTTTGCCAGCTTTATATTGTCTTCTTCCAGAGCACGGATAATTTCCTCGTACTTATTGTGATTACCTTTCGCGAACAGCAATTTAAGGTTTTCCTGAAATTCCTCGTCTACTTCTATATCCTTGGTTTCCTGCGCGTCTGTATGGGTATTACCCATGCTTATCGGAGTAAAGTATTTCATCAAACAGCGCCACAAATCCTGCGACGAGAATGGTTTGCCCAGACAGTAACTCATGCCGTATGTTTTGTAAAGTTCCCTGTCATTGTACATGATGTTAGCTGTCAGGGCTACAATTGGGATGCCGGGGTTAAGCTCTTTGATTTTTTCGGACGCTTCAAGACCGTCCATC
>LIUH01000083.1:14014-14295 GCA_001462225.1 Fibrobacteria bacterium GUT31
GGCATGTGCATATCCATAAAGATCAAGTCAAATTGTTTTTCGCTTTTCTTAATACGGTTTTGGACCAGTTCCACACCTATCTTGCCGTTTTCGGCTACAACGGTTTTAAAACCCACTCTCGCAAGATGCTCGCATATAACCTGCTGATTCATCTCGTTGTCTTCACACAGCAGGATTTCGCCTTCGAATAACGGCTTTTCAAGATCGTTAAAAATAATTTTTTTGTTTATTTTTTCATCTTCCGGAACGTCTATTATCTCAAATGTCAGATCAAAGCTGAA
>LIUH01000083.1:14434-14886 GCA_001462225.1 Fibrobacteria bacterium GUT31
CTGAATTTGCTGCCGACACCGGGAGTACTCTCAACCAAAAGCTGTCCGCCCATCAGTTCTATAATATTTTTAGCTATCGGAAGGCCGAGCCCTGTACCGCCGTATTGGCGCGTAGTTCCTGTTTCCGCCTGCACGAACGGCTCGAATATTTTGCCAATCTGCTCCTGCGTCATACCGATCCCGGAATCTTTTACTTCAAAATGCATCGTGATTAAGTTATCGCTCTTGTGCATTATAGCCATATGAAGCTTGACCATACCGGTATTTGTAAACTTTATGGCATTTGACAGAAGGTTCACAAACACATGACGCAGCCTTGTCGGATCGCCTAAAGGTCTTTTGCCTATGCTCGGCTCTGCGTAAAAGTGCAGAACAATTCCCTTTTCAACGGCTTTCGGCAGGATCAAAGTCCTGCAGCTTGTAAATAGTTCATGTATATCAAAGGGAATTTT
>LIUH01000083.1:15057-19509 GCA_001462225.1 Fibrobacteria bacterium GUT31
TCAAGTATATCGTTGATGATCTGCAGCAGCCACTCCGCGTTCGTGTGAATTTTTTTAAGGTAGTCCTTGGTTTTGGGTGAAACATCGCCGTCAAGAGCCAGCTCCGAAAACCCCATAATGCTGTTCATGGGCGTCCTTATTTCGTGGCTCATGTTGGCGAGAAAGGTGGATTTGGCAAGATTGGCCGCTTCGGCGGCGTCACGGGCCTCGCGAATTTTAACAGCTTGCGCGTGCCGGTTCACGGCGTTGGCCATCATCAGACTGGCGGACTTGAATATTTTGATTTCTTCTTCCGAAAAGGTACGCTCAAGAATACAATCGTCAACGCTGAAAAAGCCCCAAAAATGATCCTGTAATAACAGCGGGATAACTACTATGGATTTAATTTCATATTTGCGTAAAAAATCCTGATCTTCCGGCGGAAGCTTTCCGAAAGGACTGTTGATACATTCACCGCGCGTGAATATCTCTTTCCATTTGGGTTTAGCGCTGTACGGGAATTTAAGGCCCATGGGTATATTCACTTTTTGCTGACCAGTTTCGCTGAGCCGTTCATACTTAAGAACGAAGTAAAGCTCGCCTTCTATCATCTCGTTTTGCCAAATTTGGACGCGGTCAACATTAGTAAACTTGCATATGAGTTCCATTCCGGAAAGCAGCGAATCTTCAAATTTTTCGTCGTCCACTGTTGAAAGCATCGTCGCCGCCGAACTGTTAATCGTCTGCAGCAGCATGCGCTGATTTTCAATTTCGACAGTCCGTTCCTGCACAAGGTTTTCCAGCCGTTTGCTCTTATCGGATTTTCTTATAGACAAACTGAACACTAACAAAAGAACAAATCCAAGCGCGGACACGCATATAATAGCGAACTTCTGATCCCGCATCGCTTTTGCCGTGTAATCGAAAGTCTTGTGCATCCAATTTTCCGAAATCCTCCTTGTATCAACCATCGCAAGCGCTTTGTCAACTATTGAGCACAGTATTTTTTCGTTTTTATTAAAACCGAAGGTGGAATCAAATGTACGATCGAACGCGAAATTGATCTTGTAACCTGTTCGCTCACGCAAATTCGTCATTACGAGTAACTCATGCTGGCTCGCCATCACCATGTCAACCTTGCCGTTCTCCAGGGCGTCAAAGGCGTCATTCATATTTTCATACAACACGGTATTTTCATGATCCGGAAACCAGTTGTTAAACATTTCGGCATGCGCCGTACCCTCGTGTAAACCTACCTTCACGTATAATATCTCGTTGATGTTGACATTGCGAAATTCCGCCTTGGAAAGGAGCACACAATAATCATTGGCTATATTCACGGAAGCCGGCCACAGGAAACGTCCTTTCCGTTCTTCTGAGTAGATCAGCTCGGAGATCATGGAAGCTCTTCCGTCCTCAAGCATCTGGAGAACAGAAGACCAGTCCGCATTCAGGTCATTGACAACATTAAATGTCAGGCCCGTGAGCGCCTGTATTTCATATAACACTTCATTGGCGATTCCCTGCCACTGATTCTCCCGCCGGTTAAAAAAACTTACAGGGTAATTATCGTTTTCAGCTACATACGCGATAACAGGGTTCGCTTGAATATATGCTTTTTCCTCCCCGCTGAGATGGATAAACAATTTGTGTTTTAAATACTCCCGCCGTCCCTGGTTGTACAACTCACTCAGAAAGCGGAAGCCGTCGTTAATCAATGCTTTTTGTACAATCGTGATTACGGACTGAAATTCAGGGTTTTGCGCTGTAAGGGAAACCGGACTGTAAATAACAGGGAAAAAATCTTCGGCAATTACATCGTCGTAAAGATCAAATGCGGCTTCCGCTATATTTTCCACAATAAACGCGTCGGCTCTTTTGTTTTTGAGCATTTCGTAAACGGATTCAAAGTCACTTGTAAAGAGTGGTTCAAATTCTTCGTATTCATTCAAAGACAGTACCGAATTATAAGTTGTAGAACCATCCAGAAAGGCAAGATGCAACGGACGCTCTTCCGCGATTTCCGCAAGCGGCGGACTATCCTTGATACGTATGTATATAATTGTACGCTGGGCGATAGCGCTGGTCATAAAATATGTCTTGCGGCGTTCCTCCGACGGCGTAAAATCACCGGAAAAATCGACTTTCCCGGTTTCCAGCCCCGTAACCAAATCGCTCCACTCATAAATCGCGGGTATAAACGGAATTTCAAACAAACCGGTAAGCCATTCGCAAAACAGGGCGGAAAACCCTCCTATCGAGTCATTTTCGCTGAATGACTCGATACTCGTGGTCATCCCGTACACAAAAGAATTGTACTGTTTCTGAAGCGTTTCGATGGCTTTGATTTCGTCTTTTGTTACGCCGGGAATATCCCGGAAGGATGTCCATTCTGATTGCCGGCCTGCGGACCTGCCGCATGATAAAAATAAAATTGCTAATAAAACGACAGAGATTAGACCGATATTTCGGATTATCATACGCATCACTTATGTATAAGTGTAATGACTTATCGGGAAGCCGTCAATTAGGCACCCCCTGAAAATTGTCACGGCAGGCAGCGCGCGCAGGCGCCAAAACTTTTGGGAGAGTCCTGAGTTGGGGTACTACCCCGTCACCGCTGAGGCGGAGGCGTTAGACCCAGAGCCCGGACCAGTTCAACATTGAGGTCTGTGTCAAAATCTCCCCGGGAATACCATTGATCGAAACTATTAATGTTGAATAATCCGAAATCTGAAAAATAATCCCACATAATCCACGGAATGTTACCCGTTTCAAGCGTTTCTCTGATAAACTTATAGTATCTTACCCGATCTTCGGCAGGGGCATATTTCCTATAAACACCAAATTCGCCGCAGAAAACAGGCACGTTCCTCTGCCTTACAAAATCGGCTATCTTATCGATTAATTTTGTAAGATGCTCAATATTTCCAGTTCTTCTTAATTCGTCATCAGCCGATGTTCCCATCAGTTCATTGGGCATCCGGCTGCTGTCATAGGGAAAGGGAAGCCCTGCTACTATTGATTCAAAAGGTGTCCCTGTTGCGCCCTGCATGGTAAATATATGTGGCTCATAGAAATGGAATGTATATAAAAGTTTATTGTCAGAATATGTTGGCAAAGAAGATAAACCTATAGTGGGATCGCCGCCAGTATTAATGCCGCTGACAACTATCCAATGATTTTGATCAACGCTACGAATAGCGTCTATTATTTCTTTCTGCATTCTTCCCCAGTCGCTTGAAGAAATGTAGTCATCTTGGGGTTCATTTAAGATTTCATATATTACATACTTGCTTCGACTCTTAAAATGTTCAGCTATCTGCGGCCAGATTTTTTTGTAAATTTGAATACTAGGTTCAGTGGTAGGAGCCATACCGCCATTCCCATAGGGATGGTTATCAATAATGATGTAAATTTGGTATTTTTCCGCCCAACCTACAACCCGATCAAGCAATCTAAACAATTGCTGGTCAATGATATAATCAGGCGCACCATGAGTCATATTGGGCAAATAATTTATAGGCAGTCTTATTACATCAACACCGAGGCTTTTTACATCCGCAAAGTCCTGCTCACGGTAGGCGCTAAAATTAATCTCTTGGGCGCTGCCAGCATACTGGTCGTTGCCAACACGATCAAACCATCTAGTAAAATTTATCCCTCGCGAAAAAGAAACTGAATCGTAATCATAATATTCGTTGCCATATGAAGGCTCACTTTCCCATGTCTTTGTTGTACCGCCGTCTGAGAAAGTAATAGATGCCCAATAACACTCGGCTAAATAATTAAAAGCACTATTCCCACTAAAATCCAGTTGTGATTCATTGTAAATACTAATTGCACCTTCAACGGTATGATTACCGGAATACCTAACAAATTGATTACTGGCAGTAATCCACATAGGCAAAGCTACGCTTCCATTTACAATTTGAACCAATGTACCACCTCCTGTTGTATTAAAGTTTTGGATGCCCATAAGGTATATATTGTTATTTTCTACTTCAAACATTGCATACTTCCCGTTATAGGTTGACGGTATGCCGGTTACCGTAAATGTTCCGCCACTGTTGCCTGGTGTATTGTCGCCGGGGTTATTGTTGTTGTTGCCGCTGGAGCCAGTGCCGCCTCCGCCGCCGTCACTACAACCGGTAAAAACGAGGGCGAATGTCATTACCGCCGTAAGGGCGATAACCCACAATATTGATGCTGATTTTTTCTTATTCATACTCGTTCACTCCTTTTATAGATAATTCCATTCAAAATGGCCGATTAAGCGGTTGGTTTAAAACTAAACACAGCCCATACTTAAAGTATTGTATTATTTAATAATTGTCAATACTTTCGGAATGTTGTCATAGAAAACCGCCCACCTAAGATTAGAAAATAGGTTTATGTATCAATATGACAAATATCAGGGATGTATTGGCTGCCAATCTGAAGCAATTTCGGCAGGCACGGGGCTGGAGTCAG
>LIUH01000083.1:19625-27276 GCA_001462225.1 Fibrobacteria bacterium GUT31
CAATTCCGGCAGGCACGGGGCTGGAGTCAGGCTTTTTTAGCGGAAAAAATAGAAGCTTCAACCAATTACATTGGAATGTTGGAAAATTCCACCAAATTCCCATCATCAGAAATGATACAAAAACTCGCTTGTGCGCTGGGAATTGACCCGACCGACCTTTTTTTAAAAGAAACAAACCCCGTTTCCATTATGAAAAAGTATCAGAAGGCGGCTTTAGAGGATATTCACGTACTTTTAGGCCGTATTATTAACGAAAAAATACAGCAACTGGAAGAAAAATCTCCTGAAAGTGATTAAAACTGACAAGTTCACCATAAAAATAGAAGCGCATCAGAAACGTATGCCTGAAAAGCTCAACGGGGTGTCGGTAGGGCGGCTGCGCTGTGGCAAAACATTTTCCGGAATTCTCCGCCGTAGAGACATGACCAATAAAACCTATAACCAACTACGATAACAAAATATAAATAAACTGTTTTATTGATCATGGCTCGGAGGCGGACTCCTCCGGAGTTTTGCCACAGCGCAGCCGCCCTGCCGACACCCAAGAAAACTCTTTAGGTATACACATTTCCACTCAAAATGGGCCAAAGTTGATTCTTACCGCAAAAGCAAGGAACGCCGAGGTAATGAGCAGAATTAAAATCTGAAGTTTCCATGTCCAGCGTATCCATTTGGTATAGCCTACTACCGTAAACGACAGAGCAATAAGGAGCAGCGCGTTTGTGGGAAAGACCATGTTGGAAAAGCCATCGCCAAAATCAAAGGCAAGCACCGCTGTCTGTCTGGTAATACCCACGAGGTCGGCGAGCGGCGTCAGCAGGGGCATCATCAAAAAGGCCTTTGCGCTTGCCGAGCCGATGAAAAAGTTCATCACCAGCGTTGTGGCGTATACGAGAAAGGCCGCTATCATCGACGAAGAATTACTGATAAGTTCCGCGGCGCGGTAGAGGATAGTGTCCATGATCATGCCGGTAGTAATTATATGCTTGACGCTGTAAGCCATAAGCACCAGTAGCAATCCGGGGATAAAGTTCAACACGCCCTTTCCAAACGCCCTGCCGATTTGCCCTACTTTTAATTCCGCGAATATGCCGCCGCCTACTCCGCCGATGAGGAAAAATACCGTCATCATGGGAAAGGCAAGGTCTGACAGGCCGGGCATTCGCGCGGTAACAATGACCATCAGCATGGCAACGGCTATCCACGACGCAAACCAGATCAACGCCTTCCATTGGCTCTTGCTGATTGTATCTTTCACTTCCGCCGCTCCTGAGCCGGAGCGGAGCTTTTGCCGCAGAGCTTCGTCTTCTTTGTAGCAAATGGAACATTGCGGATTTTTTTCCACTTTCTTCGCGTGTCGTATAACAAAGAAACAAACAAGGCAGAACACTATCAAAAAGAAAACAAGCCGCAGTGGAGCGCCGGAGAAAAGGGGCAGGTCGGCAATTTTTTGGGCTACCGCGATAGTAAAGGGATTGGTAACCGCGGAAGCAAAACCAAAGGACAGCGGCAGCAGACTCATCCCCAGCCCTGTAAGGGAATCCCAGCCAAGCGATATGGCGATGGGAACAATGAAAATAATCAGCGGAACCATTCCTTCGTATATACCAACAAAACTTGAAACGACCATGAAGAAAAATATCATCACTGTGATTAACAGGTACTTTCTTTTGGCAAAACGCGCGACAAGAAAGTTGATCAAAGCTTCCATGACGCCGGCGCTTTCCAGAATGGTGATAGAGCCTCCGACCGCCGTAATGAAAATTAACAGAACAATCGGGGTAAGGTTGTCCGGCCCAAAGAGAATTTCAAAAGGCGCAGTAAACCAGCGCCAGAACGGATAATCGGGATGCGCGACTTCCCTGTAGCTTCCGTTTACAACGAGGGTACGGCCGTCGGAAACAACCCTGTCGTATATGCCTGCCGGAAGAATCATTGTAAGCGCCCCGGAGAAAATCATCAGGGCAAGAATTATGGCCGCGGAAAGGAGAAACGCCTTTCCTCCGATTTTAATACTGCTGTCTGCCTGTTTCATAACGACCTCAAGAGTGTGGTATAAAATACAAGTCCCTTTTGGAGATTTTCAACTGAAATACGTTCATCGTGCCCGTGTACTCCGCCCATTTCAACAGGGTCAAGTTTGTAAGGGCTAAAACGGAATATGCTGTTTGTCAGATTCTGGTAATGCCGGGAATCGGTGGTGGCAATCATGATAAACGGCAGCACGGGAATATCCGGCCACGCTTCTTTCATGGCGGCCTGTATTTCCGGCCAACCGTGCTGCCGGTAGTCACGACTTTCCGCGACAGGATTCGTCGCCAGCCCGTAAATGCTAACCTGTACCCGTTTGTCGTTGATCGCTCTTACAATAAAGTCAGTCGCGGTCTCTACCGTCCACGGGTGCAGCAGCCGCAGGTTTATTACCGCGTCTACCTGTGACGGCAGCACGTTGTCGGCGGCGCTGCCCTCAAGCTGCGTCATGGCGACAGTGGTACGCAGCATGGATACGATTGACGGGCTTGACGCGGCGGCCTTGAAAAAAAGCGGACCAAGGGCGCGCGCGTGACGCATAACAAAGCCCTGTACGCCCGGCATAAGCGGCGATACCTGTTTGAAAAAAGTTTCCACTGTCGCCGTCAGCCTGAAGGGGAACGGCTTTCGCGCGATTCTGCACAGGGCGCGCCCAAGCACCGCCGCCGCCTGTACCTTCGGGGGCCTTGAAGCGTGGCCGGGCTCCTGCGCCACCGAAAGTTTCAGGCTGAGGTATCCTTTTTCAGCGACGCTGACCAAGGCCAAAGGAGAATCAATTCCTTTAATCTGGTCTTCCGCAATCGGCGTACCTTCGTCGAGAATCCAGCTAAACCGCTGGCCGCGCCCGTTAAACCATTCGGCGGTTTTCATTGCCCCCAAAAGACCGGTTCGCTCTTCATCTCCGCCAAAGGCAAACCAAATATCTTGTTTCGGCTTCCATCCTTCGGCGCACAGATTTTCCGCCGCTTCCATTAAATTGATCAGTATATTTTTCATATCCAGACTGCCGCGCCCGTAAATGAAGCCGCCTTTCATAACCGCGCCAAACGGGTCAACGCTCCATTTTTCTGTTTCCGCAGGTACTACATCGTAATGGGCAAGGAACAGTACTGCGTCTTTGTCTGCAGCTTCGCGGCCGGGCCAGCGGTACACAACTGAATACGGACTTAGTACCCAGCGTTCAGATACTTTGTTAAAAGCCGGAAACTGTTCCGCAAGCAATTCCTGAAAACGAAGCAGCGGCGCCTGAACGTCTTCGTCTTGCGAGCCTTGCGCTCCCGGCCAGGTAGGGATTCTCAGCGCACTGCGAAATTTCTCTATAAAGTCCATAGACGTATTATAGCGTATATTTCAATAATAATGAAGATATTTCGTTAATCGACGGCGGCTTCTTATTTCTCAGTATCAAGTGATGAGAACATAGAAGAAAACGGAGAAACAATATCCAGTTCCAGAGTACTTTCATCTGGTTCTTCGGGTTTTTCGGCTTCTTCTATTTTCTCAAGTTCTTCAAGTTCTTCTACCCTTTCGATTTTTTTCGTTATCGAAACCGCCGGCTTAACAACAGTTACTTCAGCTGCCGGCAAAACAAGGCTGCCGGCCTTCATGACAGCTAACAGATCATCCCACGATTTATCAATGATGCCGTCAATATCTTTTTCCGTGCGGCTGTCCATTTTCAGGTTGTTTTTCAGCTCCAGACGAATTTCTTCACGCCGCTGTACAAGTTCCAGTACCCACTTAGACCTTTCCTGACTGCTTTTTTTTATATACAACTGTTCAAAAAGATTTTCACGGAGGCTTTCCAGCCTGGTTCGCACCACCGTTACAGCATGCGGCCTTAAGTTAATCAGGAAAAACAATGTAAGGTAGAAAGTCAGGAACATTGAAAGATAAAGAATAATTTTCATAGACACGGAGACAGAAAACAGAGCGTCATTGACAAGGCGTCCGAAAAACAAGCCGTTATCTGTTCTAATTGAAATCAGGGAAAACCTGACGCCGGAATCTTCCGCATCAAGAACAGTTCTGCCCTGTATGCCGTTACTCCAAACTTCGCAAACATTGCTGAAAATATCCGTTTTTGAAAAGTACGGGCTTCTCAAAAGAATTCCAGGCGGCAATCTGATAACTGAAACATCGTCACTGATTTTTATGCGCCCTTCAGCGATAAGCCTTTCGGCAAGCGCCCTGACTGAAACTGAGAAAAGCGCAGTTCCCCTGTAAACATCCATTGAATCAAAAAAAGGAAATGAAAAAATAATTCTGTCGCTCCGCTCGTCCATTGTATATTTAGCGCTGCCATTGGCGGGAACGCTTACTGTTCCATAAGGCAGAACCAGGTGGTCTTCGGTGTAATCGCGATATGTAGTTGAATCGGAGTTACGGCTGATTATATCATTTGGCGAAGTTGAATAATGTATCCTTAATCCGTTACTGTCCACAAACCTGACAGACTGAAGACCGGCAGTCGATTCGAGCAATGTTCCGTATATCATGGAACGTTCATAAATATCTTCATCACTTTGGTTGTAAAGAAAGCTTCCGCGAACCGCCGGTTCGTTAATGGTATGCGCGAATGTGTCTTGTAACTCAACAATAAAATTCCCGGCAATTTCCGCATCCTTGGCATTTTCTCTGACAAAGGATTTTACAACTGAAGGGTTATACAAACTGGTTTCGATAAATCCAACAAACTCTTTTTCTGTCAAAAAGGAAATTACGGCAAGAATGAGAATTGATACTGGCAAAACCAGAACCGGCTTTAAATACGCAGACAACTTTATTACCCCGGATGTTAAACGGGCTCGATTCCAAGCCGTTTCATTTGTTCTGCTTCTTCTTTTTGAGCGCTGTATTCATACCGGCGGTTGTTAGCCTTTACAAAAGTGTTCTTTAGCGCTGACAATTCGGGCTTTATTCCTTTGATTTTGGCCCGGTCATTCGCCGGTACATTTGCTTTGAAGAAATCATCCAGAGCATTCAGGGTTTTGTGCAGGGCCTGAACATCCCTGATGTTTCTCTCAAGGTAGTTGACGATTTGATCTTCCGCCATGGCTGTCAGTTTATTATAAGCCGGGCCGCGGACAAAACTGCTTAAGATTCTGGCTTTTTTTGCCAGTTCATCCCTGAATTTATAGAAACGTACCTTTTCCCTTACCGTCACATCCTTGGCTGTATCAAAATATTCCACATTGTAGATAACTTCCTCGGGTTCGGCATGCGTAATTTGCCTGATTAATTCTCTTAAAAATGATAAAAAGCCTTTTTTATTACTTTCCATTACAGCCTGATTTTCATCAAGTTTGGCGCCAATCTCAATCAGGGATGTGGAAGCGCCGCCAATAACCTGAATACCGTCCAGCAGAATGTTTTTATAATCTACGACAGCTTTTGCGGCTTTCGGTTTTTCTTCCACCACCTTCAGAGAGTTTAAAATCGTTTCCCTAAGATCAGCGCCGCTTGAGGTATAGTCTTCCTTGATTATCTCCTCTATCAGTTCCTTGAAAAAATGCGAGCCCGGCATAGCCGAAGACATCTTTTTTCTGATGTTCTCCAGGGTAGCTTCGTTTGCGGACATGGACTGCGTAACACTTTGACGAACAGTAAGTTTATAATATTCCTTGTAGTAAGTATTGAGGTTTTTCAGCGTTCCCATTACCGCCGTCGTCATTCTCGACAGCCTTGTAAGGCCCTCGCCAATAATGCTGAGTGTCAGCGGGTCCACGCCGGCTTTTGACTGATTTGTCATTTCCGCAACAGCCTTGGTCATAAGGGACTGGGAATCCGGCGTAAAATTTACCCAATCAACATAACGAACAAGGCCAACAATCCGTTTAATTCTGTCAAGGTTAAGAAAATCAATACCCAACTGGTAAAAATTTACCAAAAAATCCAGTTGGTTATCATAGTTGGAAAGCCGGATTGAAAGCTGTTCTATTCCTTTTGTTTCCTGATAAAGACCACTGTCAGGCACCTCAAGCTCGCTGATCTTCGACTCATGTTTGTAAGGATCTTCATCTATCAGCTTTTTCTTTAGGTAAATATTGTATAAAGATGAAAATGAAGATTGATATGTCCGGAGATTTTCCTTGAGATTTCCCATCTCAACCCTCTCCAGCCAATCTTTTTTGGCAATAAGGGCCTGTTGCAGAGCATCAATATAACCAGCAATATCCATTTCTGCCATTTACCTAATTATTATATATATCGGGTAAAAATTCAATTTTCAAGAAGATTTTACGGAAAAATTCGCGTTTCGGTAAAGCAAAATGGCATATTTAACCCATATATATGCATGAAATTAATCAAACTGACAGTAATCATCGCTTTGGCTCTGCAGTTTTCCTGCTGCGGAGATCGTTTTTCTTCCATGTACACAGTGGAACTGCCGGAAATACCGGAAACATGGGTTTCACTGCTCGGGGAGCCTCACTGGCGTGTGGAATGGCTGGCTCCGGACGGAAAAAAACAGTCAAAAGACATTCCACCCAGCAGTACTACGGAAATTGAGATTCCGGCAACATGGGCAAACCCAGTTACTGCATGGCCCTGGTGGCCGGATCATAACCTGATCCCGCGTTTTTTTAAGCCTGCCGGCGCCATTTTTCCTTTTGACGTTTCGGAAAAAAACCTGCGCCTAAGCTGGAAAGCCGGGCCGGATACCGTTTTTTATTGGGAACTTGCATTCGCCAACAATCAGAACGCTTTAAAAATACCGGCGAATTTTGACTGGCCAAGATTCCGGGAGCTTTTTGAAACGGGTGCCCTTAACGAGGCGGTCGTTAAAGACCCATGGCTTGTTGACTGGCGCAATGTTGCCGAAAAAACCATTGGCGCGAATTTTGACCGGCGCCGCCTTGTTCCGCAGGCAGCCGAAACGGTGACTATCCCCGTATCCGCCGGTCCTTGGTACGGCACATCTCCCTTTGAAGAGCCGTTGTACTTCGCGGAAGAAGAACCCCCGGCTTTCCCCGTGCGCCCCGGCGTGAACGTGTGGATTTCAGGCGGGGGAATACTGCGCTGCAGCGACAAGACATGGGTGTTTACCGCTTGGTAGGGGAATGTGGAACGGCCAAACGGCCTATCCACATCAACTTATATATTTCCTCATTTTATCAACAATTATCCTCGCGGGGTTGCTGACTTCTATCGCTATGTTTTTGATGTAAATTTCTGCGTTTTCTTTTCCGCTTTTGTCGTCTTGTGTTTCTATTTCCAGGGCTTGTATAGCGGTATAGTAAGGCGATAACACAATATCATAGCCTTTTTCTTTTAAAATGGCGAGTAACCATAAGCCATAACCCAAATTAATAATATCACTCACTAATGTTA
Organism: Fibrobacteria bacterium GUT31; assembly: GCA_001462225.1. Classification (GTDB taxonomy): domain Bacteria; phylum Fibrobacterota; class Fibrobacteria; order Fibrobacterales; family Fibrobacteraceae; genus Fibrimonas. The sequence goes on from LIUH01000083.1 coordinate 26,991, forward strand.
TCCAATAATGTACATTCACCAAAGATGATAATTTGTCTTCCCTTTCAAGAACTTCAAATACATGTAATAAATGTTCTTTGGCTGAACCTTCATTTCTTTTATTTAGTTCAAACAGCGTTTTATCTATATATAATTTATTTTTTTCAGCTACAAAGAAAGTATCACTATTAATATCCGATTCTTCTTTCCCATAGACATATTCCAAAAACTTTGATAAATAGTATATTTTATCCTTATGCCTTCTTGAACTATTGCGTATTAAATAATAAATATTAAAAAAGCGTTC
>LIUH01000084.1 GCA_001462225.1 Fibrobacteria bacterium GUT31
GCAAGTATTTCGGCAATACGGCGATTTCGCGGAGATTGCCTGTTAAGAATATTGTCAAGCGTCACGCCTACCGGAAACCCGCCGGGGCTTTCGACAACAAGCCTTTCACGATATTGGCGAACAAATACACTTCCGCTTAATTGATAATTTCTGTGACTGACTGCATTCAAAAGCGATTCACGAACAACTCGCTCGTTGAATGTTGGTATATCAAACACAAACAAACCATCCTGATAATGCTGTTTATCGTTGCGAAGGTTTATCAGTTCCCATATGCGATCATAACAAGAGAAGAAACCTGTGCGGAATTCTTCCCTCTGCTGTGCGGGACCGGAAGCTTCAGATGATCGGTACTCAAAAACAATTTCCGATTGAGGTAAAAAACGACCAAGCGAAGAACGGGTTCCAAAAAGAATGAGCGCCGCATACGTTATTCCGTTATCATTTATTGCTTCAGAATCTGTCAAAAGCTGCTTTACTGACAAATTTTTGATGCGGTTATTGCCGCTTTTTGCTATCCACTTTGAGCGAAACAATTCTATCGCGTTAGCGTCTAAATCCCGAATTGTGGCATCGGGACAAACATCATTTGAAAAATCGTGACCTGTCTCGGCGAAAATTTTACGCATCACTTCTGCAGGCATTGGCACAAGACTGTCGCCTTGCCTCCACCATGCTTTGTTATCTGCCTGCACATATAGCCCAATAGGACGGCTTGCCACTACAAATACAAGGACGCGCATACCTTTGTATTCTTCAAAATAAAAATCAACTCGTATCCGAAGCTTGTCCATTAGCCCGTTTCTTGTGCGCTCCGGTTGGTTAAACGCGGCGCTCCCAACTACTTTACGGGGGCGGCGATCTGTTATACCAAGTATTAACTTTCCACCTCCGCAATTTGCCAGAGCACAGCAATACTTTAATGCCTCCTGAAAATCCATGTTATTTCTGGCTTCTTTAAATTCGTAGTGTTCACCTTCGGGAGCGGCCAGTAATTCTTCAATGGTTTCATAGTTTTTCATTGTACTATCATTTTAGCACAAAAAAGACGCGTTTCGGAAGGGTTCCTTCAATTTTTGCTTTGTTTTTTATTTATCCGATTTTATTACAACCATCTTGCGGAAATTCTTCAAAACAATTGTTTTCATCTTTAACGGTTATTATTTTTTAGATATAACTATTTTTTGCGCATGAACAAAATAAAGGGTGGAGAATAATTGATGGAAAAAGAATATTCTGAACTTGTTAAATGGTCTGATAATTTATCGTGTGGTATAAAGTTGTTAGATGATCAACACAAGGGGCTTGTTGCTTTGGTAAATGAAATGTTTAACCATGTTACCAGCGACGAAACACAGGAACATGAATATTTTAACAAAGTTATTCAGGAAGCAATTAAATATGTTAAAATCCACTTTGCCACAGAAGAAAAATTAATGCTTGCGGCAAAAATACCCGGTTACATCAGACATAAAAAAGCCCATGGCCGCTTTATACTTACTGTTCTAGACAATGTTTATGATTATAAAATCGGGAAAAGATTCAACCTTTATAAATTTACAAAATTCCTAAAAGATTGGATATTATCCCATATTGCGTTAATGGATAAACAGGATTTTGAGCCTATAAAAAACACAACCCGCGCTAAAAACAGCCGAAAATTCACATTTAGCGGTTTGCAAAAACATCTGTTTTCCCTTAGCCTGTAATTATGAACGAATTGACATTGCAGGAACTTTTGCAGAGACGCGAAAAATTTATCGCTCTCATGACTAGCCGCTTTCCCCGCTGGAACTGTGCGGTGATTATGGAAAGCGTTAACAAGTATTACTTTACCGCAACCATTCAAGACGGGGTTCTTGTTATCCGGCGGGACGGCAGCCTCATCTATGGGGTCAGGCGCAGTTTAGAACGCGCTCTTGAGGAGTCGCCGCTGCCGCGTCAGGAGATCGCCGGCATTTCCACTTACCGAGACTTGGCGCAAACTTTGGGCGGCAATCTTGGAGAGGTTTATGTCGAAGGCGACACCATGCCTATAGTAACGAGGGATCGGCTTGCTAAGTACTTTACAATGGACAACATTGGTTTTCTTGATTCTGTGGTTCGGACTGTGCGCAGCGTTAAATCGCCGTACGAGATTGAAGCAATACGCCAGTCCGCGCAGGCGCATCGAAAACTTTTGGAAGAAAACGTTCCCGCACTTCTGCGCGAGGGAATGACCGAACATGAGTTTTTAGGAGAGTTGTCGCGCGAAATGTTCCGCATGGGCTATCAGGGAATGGCGCGTTTTCATCAGTTTCAAATTGACATCAATATTGGGCAGGTGGGTTTTGGTACCAACTCTCTCATTCCCACATGGTTCGACGGCCCCGGTGGCTGTCGGGGCAACGGCCCTTGGGCGCCTTATTCCGGCGACTCTCAGCGTAAACTGAAAAAGGGAGACTCGGTTTTTGTTGACATCGCCTTCGGAATGAAGGGCTACCACAGCGACAAAACGCAGGTGTATTTTTTTGGAGGAGAGCCGCCTCAGGAATTTTTGTCTGCCCACAAATTCTGCATCGATGTACAAAAGCAGATCGCGTCAATGTTGAAGACAGGCGAGATACCGTCAAAAGTCTACGAAACTGTTATGGCTTCCATTCCGCGGGAGAGGCAGGACTGCTTCATGGGTGTATCGCCGAACCACCGTGTAAAATTTTTGGGACACGGCGTGGGGCTTAACATTGACGAGTTTCCTGTAATAGCCAAAGGCTTCGATGAGCCGCTGGAGGAGAACATGGTTCTCGCTCTGGAGCCAAAATGCGCGGTCAGCGGAATTGGCATGGCGGGCGTTGAGGACACTTACCTTGTCACTCCGCATGGGGGCGAGTGCCTGACCGGAGGCGGGCGGGATATTATCATAGTGACATAGCGGCTTAAATCCGTTATGATGAATTTGTCAGAGAAATCATCTGGCTAAAAAAGAATTTGGTGGTAAAAAATGTCAAATAAATATACAGAGATTGTTACTTGGTCCGAAAGGTTAGCGTGCGGTATAAAGCTGATAGACGATCAACACAAGGGATTGGTAGAGTTAGTAAACGATATGTTTAACCATGCTACAGGCAACTCAATTCAGGAACATGATTACTTTAACATCGTCATTCAGGAAGTGGTCAAATATGTAAAAGTCCATTTCGCGACAGAAGAAAAAATTATGATTGCGACAAAATTTTCCGGCTATGCCGAGCATAAAAAAGCTCACGACAGTTTTGTCCTTGCCGTCGTCGATAACATCAACGATTACAAAGCCGGAAATAGACTCACTCTTTCAACCTTTACAAAATTCTTAAAAGAATGGATTTTGTCCCACATAGCGATGATGGACAAACAGTACTTTGAGTATTTCAGGAAAATCGCCACGCGCAAAGAGGACGGAAAACTTAGCATCACTTCGGCAGATATACGATAAATTAAAATACGGAGATAGTATTATGGTTAATCCGTATGATTTGCTTGAGGGAGTTTTAAATACCATCGAGAACGGGCTGAAAGAAGGCGTTACTGTTGATTCAGCCTCAGATGGACTTGATCTGTCTACAAGGCATTTGCAGCGCCTTTTCAAACTGGCGTTTAACCAGTCGCTTGGCTCTTACATTCGCTCACGTAAACTGGCTGCGAGTATTGACGATTTGCTTAATACCGATTCGAAGGTTCTGAACATCGCTCTGGATTACGCGTTTGATTATGAGCAGTCATATATAAGAAGTTTTCGGCGCGAATACGGAATAACTCCCGGCGACTTGCGCAAAACGGGAAAGATACTAAAAATAACTCCGCCATTGCAGCTTTTTAATTCGCAGAAATACCCAAACGGCGTTATGTTCGGGCCGGAAATTGTAGTGGTTCCGCAATTTCTTGTAATAGGAAAAAAGCATAAAATGCGGTTCCGTGACAGCGTAATTATGCCTCAGTTTTTGTCAAAACAGTTTCTTGTTAACGAACGGCAGAGTATACCAAACGCGGTAAATCCCGATGTGTTTATAAACATTACTACCACTGCCAAAGATGGCGCGGATCATTTCTGGTTCATGCCGGCGATTCAGGTAAAAAATCATAATGATATTCCCGAAGGATTTGAAAGTTATACATTTCCCACTTCGTTATGCGCAAAGTTTCGCTTTATTTCCCGTAATTTTGAAGAGATAAATACGCATACCGCCGATGGAATGTTTAAGGCAATTATCGATTTTATGGATGATAAAAATCAAAAATATTTTTTGGAAAAAGAAAAAGTTGATATTACTATATCCGATTTGTCTGATAAATACGGAGACTATTGCCGATTTGAATGGTTTGCGCCGGTTGTAAAGAAAACATCTTTGAAAATTCCTCCGTTTAATCCTTCGGGAATAAAAAAAGTTTTTAAACAGGAACTGCCTGCATTGCGTTTCATTGGAAAAAAATGTTTTGAAACATCGGCGGCGGTGAATATTCTGAATATGCTTGACAGTTGGCAGCTCAACCACTGGTTTGACCCTATTGAAAAACAGGCTGACATAAATTATAAAACTTTTTTTGAAGGCGGCGACGCGTACATCGATCTTGTAAGAGAAAAAGACGGCGGTATTTACGAACATCTGCTGGGTATGTTTATGCCGGAAGGAACAAAAGTTCCGGTGGGGTATGATATGATTGATTTTCCCAAAATGACAATATGCGTAAGCCGCGTGTACGGCAAAAGAGCCGAAATTGTCAATTACGAAACCGAATGTCGTAATAAATTGACAGAAGAAGGTTTTGCTCCGGGAAACACGCAGTGGTACTTTCGGCGCTTCAACTGGCGCGGATTT
>LIUH01000085.1:0-356 GCA_001462225.1 Fibrobacteria bacterium GUT31
CTAATTTCACAGGCAAAGACGGATTAAAAAATCTCAGATCCTTGATAGACGGAAAGTTGGAACTCTGTGCAGAAGATTACAAAATCAAATTGAAAAAAAATGATATTAGCCATAAGTTTTCAGATTTAATAATCGCCCTTTATAAAAAAATGGGGCAAGTTGTTGTAATAATAGACGAATACGATTGCCCCTTGCTTGATAATCTGGACGACCCGGCAAACCATACTATTATTCGCAAGGAATTGCAGGGATTTTACAAGATTCTCAAAGACTGCGACAAGTATTTAAAATTTGTGTTTATCACCGGGGTCACAAAATTTTCGCAGGTGAGTTTGTTCAGCGGAATGAACCAGCCC
>LIUH01000085.1:519-5485 GCA_001462225.1 Fibrobacteria bacterium GUT31
AATGAACCAGCCCGAAGATATTTCTCTAAACCCGGAATTTTGTTCCTTGTGTGGAATAACGCAAGAGGAATTGGAAAAAAACTTTGATGTGGAGATTGAAGAAGGGTTTAAGTATTTAGGGATGAAAACAAAAGAAGAATACCTCGCCAAATTGAAAACCTATTACAACGGCTATCATTTTTCCGAAGACAGCATTTCCGTATATAATCCAACAAGTATAATAAAGCATTTTATAAGTCCGTTTGCTTTCAGACCATTCTGGTCGGAAACGGGAACGCCGGGCTTTTTAGTAGATTACGTGAAAAAACAACCCGGCAAATTATTGGAATTGGAGAATCAGAAAATTGGCGCAGAATCCTTTGCAAAATACGACAAAGATACGCTTGCCTTAATCCCCTTGCTTTATCAGGCGGGCTATTTGACCATATCCAGCTACGATAGGGAAAGTTGTTTATACACTTTAAACTACCCTAACGGCGAGGTTAAAAGTTCTTTTGCAAAATTTTTGGCATGTTATTTTGGAAATTCAGACAGCGGAGACGGCGACAATTATGGAGCGAAATTGATAGAGGCCTTGAAAACGGGCAATGTTAAAGAATTTATAGAAGCGCTTAAAATTTATTTGCAGAAAGTTGATTACACATTAATAGCAAAGATAAAGGAATATTATTTTGAATTTGCTGTATCGAACATTTTGAATATGCTCGGAGTTAGGTGCAAAGTTGAAGTTCACAGCGCACTGGGCAGTGTGGATGCCGTTGTGGAATTTGGGGATTATGTTTATATAATGGAGTTTAAAAAAGACAAAAGCGTAGCAAGCGCATTGAAGCAAATTGAAGAAAAAGGCTACGCTATTCCGTACAAGTCTCTCAAAGGCCGCAATGCTAAAAAAATCATCAAACTCGGCGTTAAGTTCAGCAGCAAAAAGAAGAATGTTGTGGATTGGGGTTTACGCTAATCGTCCAGTGCACTGGCAGATTAGCATATTGAATTTTAAATTTGCTACCGATATTATTTCTTCATTTTCCAGCCAAAGAATCCGTAAATGTAGGTTCCTGCCTTACTCCCGTTATATTGGTAAAATTGCTCAAATTTACTGGAGGTTCTGGTTTTATCTTCACCCTCATAAAATGTGCTACTGCCACTAAATTTGACATTTTCACCGATGGTTATTTCGGTAATTTTATTAAATTCTTCACGATATTTATTTTTATTATTAAAACTGTAAGCGAATGCTTTAGCCCCTATAGAGCGTACGCTGTTGGGAATTGTTACGCTGGTCAGTTTGTTCCCCGCAAATGCTCTTTCTCCAATCGAAGTGACTGTGTTGGGAATTGTCACACTGGTGAGTCCGCAGTTCTCAAATGCCTTAGCCCCGATAGCGGTAACTGGCTGCCCCCACGCTTCGCTCGGAATAACAAGGTCGCGATGTTTCGCTTTTTCACTGGCTGAAAGCGATTTGCTAAATCCCATCACAACGCCTTTCTCTATTCGCCAAGCAAGTTCCTGTTCTCGCTTTTTAGCCGATATAGCAGTTATTGAAAATCCTGCTGTTTCTGGCGATGCGCCGTTTACCGAAGCTGGGCGAATGGTCAAGTTGTCTGTGATGTCGTCTGCTTTAACTGATTTGAATGTTAAGCTGCTGCTGGTATTTTCTTTAAAACTAACAGCAAACTGACCATTGTGGCCACTGCCAATGCTGAAAGACGGCTTCAGCTTTGCAGTTTCCCTGCCAATAACCTTGCCTTGCTGGTTTATAAGCTCAAACTCAACGGAAATATCGTATTGCTTGGACGTACCAATTATGCCAACAAACGGATTGGTTTTTGACACACCTCGCCCCGGCCAATTTGCCAACCCCCAGTCTTTTTTCCTCTCTGTGGCATTCAAGCCATCCAATACCGCCTGAGCCGCTTTAAGAGATTGTTTCATAGCGTTGAACCATTCCCTATTAGCGGTCAAGTTTATAGGGGTGCTGAGGTTTGCTGTCTCCGTCTTATAGTTGATTTCTTTCGTCTCAATGCCCGTGGAATAAAACAATGTGTATGGCGGGCTGGCGTTGCTGATTATTTTGTGGAATGTTTCCTCGGTTTCTTTGAGGCGTTCCACCCAGTCCTTGCGCCACACTATGTCGTTGCGAATGTTTTCCCCAAGGTTTGCGCCGGAAATATTGGCAGACATTACCGAAGAGCGTTTCACCGCTTCAAGCAGGCTTGGGTCAAATGCGGCAGCTTGATAGTAATAGCTGAGTGCCGCAACCGAAGTGCCCTGCCTCTGGGCAACAACGCCATGAGCCAATGCGGTTTGTGCCTGTATCTGAATTTCGGTAACGGGGTCCTTCAACTCCGCAAGCTGGTTGGTTGTAAGATTCACGCCTAACTGCTTCAATAAATCCGCAGAAGCCTCTTTAAGCACCGAAAGGTTTTCCACAGCCTTTGAAGTCACCGGGCTGGGAGAATACGAAGCTCTCCGTACCCCGCTTTCAACGTCTGTTATAGCCAATTCAAGCATAAAAGCGTTTGGGGTTTTGGTTATCTTGCCACTTAGAACATGGGTGGCATTGGCTAGGTTGCCTATTCGGATGGCATCGCCCTCTTCATCGGAAGTCGCAGCCTCCAAAGAACGTTTCTGTTCCGTGATTATGGCTTCAAGGTTTTGCCGGTCTATAACGGTTATTGCAGAATATTTGTTGAAGTCCGCCGTGATGGAGCTTTGTATCAGCGAAAGCATCCACCGCTCGTCTTCAGAAAGTCCTTCGCCTTCTGGTTCAAGCACCGCCAGCTTCATGCTTCCTTGTGCCAAGCACGGCACAGCCAGCATAAAGAACAACATAAGAAACAACAAATTGTTTTTTCATAAACATACCTCCAGGATTTTGTCTTTGATTTTTGCCCAAACCTCGGCGGCGGCAGACCTGAACGCTCTTTCTCCGGCATTATATTCGTTCAAAGCCCCTTCTTTTCGCCCATTAACGGTAATGGTAATCTCGTTTTTGCCAGCCTCGGCATTGGTGAAAATGACTTTTACGCAGGCACTCGCATAATGGAAATGCTCGTCAGACCTAGGGTTGCAAACTTTGGCATCTATGTTTAGAACATGGCTCGCTTCTTCTTGCTTCTCCGTCACTTTAATGTTGTTTTCGGAAAGCATTGTTTGCAATTTCGGTATGATAATTTCAGTAGCTTGGTTTTGTATGTTTTCCGTGCCTGTGACAAACACGGCGGTTTTCATCATTTTGTCATAAAACGCCGCAAAATCTGCCCTGCTCATGCAGGCCACCGCTCCAACTTTGTCACCCTGCCTTGCCGAGTGATGCAATTTTGCGTCATTGGGATTCAATAATTTTGCTTCTTGGCTTATGCTTGCTTGGGTGTATGAGCTTGCCGTGCCATCTATATCTTGCGCACGTATGTCAATATCGGATTTCAGTTTCACGGCAAAATGCTCCTGCGCCATATTGGCACGAGCTTGCGCCAGGGCTTCGCTTTCACTTTCGCCTATGCCTATTCCGCGAAAATCGGTTGCACTCGGGCAGGAAACTTCTTCCAAAGCCTTGTATAAATTTTTTTCTTGTCCAACTTTGTTATCAGCTTTGGAACCTGCACACGAGGCAAGCAGGCACGAAAATAAAATCAAAGCGAAAAATTTCATTTTTTATCCTGCAAGCAACGAACAGAATGTAAGCCACTCTTATCGTAGTTGCCCCCGTTGGCACTATCGTCGTGGTAGTCAATTTCCCGACCGTAAGCGAGGAATTTATTGCCCTCGTTGGCACCCCACCAGTAGCTAAAACTACCGATATTGCCAAAGCCACCCTGCGGGTAAGGGTAGCCGTTGCCACCCGGCAAAGCCGAAAACCCGAACTCGTCCGTACCATTGCCATCTTCTTTGTCCCAACCGCTCCAACCACTCTTAGCTTTCAGCTTTTTACCAGCCACTTTTTCACCGCCAACAGCCTTATCCAACTCTTCATATTCGCTTTTGCTCGGCAAATGCCAGCCGGAAGGACATGATTTCAAAGCCGTATTCCAATCGTAAAGACGACCGTATTTTGAACAGTAGGCTGGGTTATTTTCGTAGCATACACTACCGCTTGCCTCGTAATTTAAATTCTCAGCCATCCAAGTTTGCTTGCCTATTTTGACAGTTTTATATTTCTTGCCGTCTCGTGAATCACTAAACATTTCATCGCTGACTTCGTTGACGGTTCCATTTTGTGAATCCGTAAGCTTTCCACCACTGACTTTGCCCGAATGGACTTCATCCCTGACACAACGCACAGAAAACAAGTTAGACTTATTGAGATAGTCCCTGAACACATCATTTTCGTAGTAACCTATAGCTCGGTAGTATGCACCGCCATAGCTACCGTACTCCGTGGAATTCCACCAATTGCTATGGGTGCCGGCATTGGCGAAACCGCCACTCTCGAAGCCTTTGCCGCCTGGCAGAGCTAAAAATCCAAATTCATCCGTGCCGTTACCATTGCTGTCCCAACCAATTTCTGCTTTAAGTTTCTTTCCTGCTACTTCATCGCCACCTGCAAAATTCACGAGTTCTTGCCATTCTTTATCGCTCGGCAAATGCCATCCAGATGGGCACGATTTCATAGCTACGTTCCAGTCGTAAAGCCTACCGTATTTCTCGCAATTGACTTGTATTTCATCGTCTGACAATGTTTTTTTGGGGGCATTGGGGGCTTTACCCCTGGGGGCGGCAATAAGTTTACCCCCTTCACCATAGCATTTTCCGCTTTTGTAATTCAAATTCTCCGCCATCCAAGTTTGCTCGCCTATTCTAACGGTTTTATATGTTTTCTTATCTCTTGAATCGGTAAAAGCACCTTTTTGTTGAGCGAAAACCGCTACGCAGACTAGCAGCAATGCTATTGTCGCTTTTTTCATCTTGTTGAACTCCTTTTTTCCCACTGTTACCCCGCCAGCCCTTGGGAATACAGGCTTGGCGG
>LIUH01000086.1 GCA_001462225.1 Fibrobacteria bacterium GUT31
CGAATTCGGTAACATTAAAAATGAGAGCGGTGAACACACGTACCAATGCCATAGGCATAATATCTAAACCGGGCAGATACAATAGCGGAACTTTTGCCCACAAAGACATAGCTTTTGAGTTTGCCTCATGGATAAGCCCGGAATTTAAATTTTATCTAATAAAAGAATTTCAACGTTTAAAAGAAGAAGAACACAAACAGTTAGGCTGGAGTGCAAAGCGGGAACTGGCAAAAATAAACTATCACATTCACACAGATGCCATTAAACACAATTTAATTCCAGTCAAACTTACGCCACAGCAAACTTCAATTATTTACGCCAATGAAGCCGATGTATTGAATGTAGCACTTTTTGGAATAACAGCAAAACAATGGCGAGATGAAAATACCGAATTGAGAGGAAACATAAGAGATTATGCCTCAATCAATGAATTAATTTGTCTTTCAAACATGGAAAATATTAATGCGGTGTTAATAAATGATGGGATTTCCCAAAAAGAACGTCTGTTAAAATTGAATAAAATAGCCATTCAACAAATGAGCGTATTAAATGAAGTGGAGAATAAAAAACTTTTAAAATAAATAATGCCTTTTTTCCATTCGGAATCGGCACCGTTGCCGAGCGTTATTCCGAAGCCCCCACCCCACGCCAAATCATTCACGGCAAAATATTGATTTTTATGATGTGTAGGAAGTAATGGCTAACCAGTTTAGGGAGTAGGGAATGGGGAGTAGGGAGTAGAAAAGCTTCCTACTAGCCACTCCCCTTGCGACTTAATCAGCGTTTACTATAGAAAGTAATGGCTAACTTAATGTTTGGGTATGGGGTATAGGGTTTGGGGTATGGGTTCTGACTCAAATCACGGTTCCATCCAATTTATAACTTTTAATCCATTAATACCAGCAAAATGCCGTTCATTGTTCGTAACCAATGTATATCCATGCGCCATGCATGAAGCTGCAATCAAGATATCAGCATCCTCAATAGATAATCCCTGCTGTTTTCTGCTAACATATATATTTACCGCAATATCTAATGTTTGCATATCCATATCATCTATTCCAAGCATATCGCAAAGACGTTCAAATGCAACAAGCTTTCTCGAAGCATTATTGTATGTTAACCCGCGTTTAATCTCGTAATAAACAATAGGCAAAATAATAATGCTATTACCATAATTCATTTCTTGAACTATACGTTTTTGAAGTATTCGGTCGCCACGTAGTAAATACGAAATGATATTTGTGTCTAAAGCATAACAACTCATATATCAATTTCTCGCGAAAATTTAACACGCTCAAATATTTCAGGAACTTCCTCGTCGCTGGCATTAATAGCATCAAAGAATTCCCGCAATGCTCCAGCTTGTTTATTCTCCGAAGGCTTTTGTACAATTTCATCAAGTACAGTTAAAATAACACGCCGCTGATCCGGAACCTTCACAGCATCAAGCGAGACAAATTGTCCGTTTTCAAAATAACCTTGATATGCCAGCATAATAATAAAATCTCCTTTCTGTTATGAAAATAGGCTTCTTTGATAAAATAGAAAGATTTTGAGCACCAACCCACGCCAAACCATCTACGGCAAAATATTGATTTTTATGATGTGTAGGAAATAATGGCTAACCAGTTTAGGGAGTAGGGAATGGGGAGTAGGGAGTAGAAAAGCTCCCTACTCCCTACTCCCTAAAATCAGTTAATCATTACTTACTATACAAAATTCGCCACGAAATGCACAATATCGGGAAAATCCTGTTAATCGGAGGTATTGGGGTTCTGACGAATGGGTGTATTAACTTACTATATTTCCTCAACAAACCTCACGAGGATTCTATGAAACGCACACATAACTGCGGCGAGTTGCGCAAAAGCGATGTTGGAGAGAAAGTCACCCTTTGCGGCTGGGTTGACCGGCGGCGCGATTTGGGCGGCGTTATATTCGTTGACTTGCGCGATAAATACGGCAAAACGCAGGTTGTTTTTGACCCTGCCCGCAATGCAGAGGTGCACAAAATCGCAGACACCCTGAGAAACGAGTTTGTGATTCAAGCGACCGGCGTGGTGCAAAACCGCCCCGAAGGAATGGAAAACGAAAAACTTTCCACCGGAGCTATAGATGTTAAGATAGACGAACTGATAATTTTGAATAAATCCGAAAACCCACCCCTTGCGATCAACGACCCAAAAGAGGAATGCAAGGAAAACGATGATTTACGCTTGCGCTATCGCTACCTCGATTTGCGCCGCCCCTGGATTCAAAAAAACCTGATGCTCAAAAGCAGGTTATTGGGCGAAACACACGCATTCTTTCGCAGAAACGGATTTGAAGAAATTGAAACCCCTGTTCTTTGCAAAAGCACCCCCGAAGGCGCAAGGGATTACCTTGTGCCGAGCCGCGTGAACCCCGGCAAATTTTACGCCTTGCCTCAAAGCCCCCAGCAATACAAACAACTCTTGATGATAGCCGGCATGGACAGGTACTATCAAATTGCAAAATGTTTTAGAGACGAGGATTTGCGAGCAGACCGCCAGCCGGAATTTACGCAGATTGACTTGGAGATGTCCTTTGTAAAGCAGGAAGACGTTATGGAACTCTTAGATGGCTTTGTAAAGGAAGTTTTGGCAAAAGTTTGGGAATTTGAAATGCCGGAAATTCCACGCATAAAATACACAGATGCAATGCTTCGCTATGGCTCCGACAAACCGGATTTGCGTTTTGACTTGCCGATTTTCGATGTGTCCGAGATAGCAGCCAACTCCGATTTCGGAGTGTTCAAAAATGTGGTTGCAAACAGCGGTGTTGTGCGAGGTTTGGCAGCAAAGGGCTGCGTTGATTTTACCCGCAAACAAATAGACGATTTAACGGCATTCGTAGGCCGCTACGGTTCAAAGGGCTTGGTGTGGATGCGTGTCAAAGACGGAGACGAGGTGGAAACCCAGGTTGCAAAATTCTTCACAAAAGAACAATTAAATTTGCTCAGAGATGGCATCGGCGGAAAATCCGGAGATATGCTTTTCTTCATAGCAGGTTCGGAAAAAACCGCAGCTACGGCAATGGGCCAGCTCCGTTTGGAAATAGCCCGCATAAAAGGCTTAATGGATCCCGGTGTTCGCAAATTTGCATGGATTACGGAATTCCCGATGTTTGAATACAGCGAATCGGAAAAACGCTATATGTCCATGCACCACCCCTTCACAAGCCCCCTCCCCGAACACCTAGACATGATGCTTGACGGCAATCTAAAAGACTGCAAAGCACAGGCCTATGATTTGGTTTTGAACGGCGTGGAAATAGGCGGCGGCTCGGTTCGTATTCACAATCCCGAAGTGCAGGAAAAGGTATTCCGTTTGCTGGGTTTAACGGAAGCACAAGTAAAGGAAAAATTCGGTTTCTTCGTTGACGCTTTCAAGTTCGGTGCTCCCCCGCACGGTGGTTTGGCTCTGGGCTTGGACAGGGTGGTAGCAACGCTAGAGGGTCAGGATTCAATCCGTGACTTTATCGCCTTCCCCAAAAACACGAGTGCAAGTTCACCGATGGATCAATGCCCCAGCGAGGTAGAGCCGGTTCAATTGCTGGAAACGCATATTTCGCTGAATGTGGCGAAATAATCCCATACCAGCCAAGAGTAAAGACGATTAGCATACACTCCCCCAATCCGCTATATTCTTTTTCTTGCTGCTGAACTTAACGCCGAGTTTGATGATTTTTTTAGCATTGCGGCCTTTGAGAGACTTGTACGGAATAGCGTAGCCTTTTTCTTCAATTTGCTTCAATGCGCTTGCTACGCTTTTGTCTTTTTTAAACTCCATTATATAAACATAATCCCCAAATTCCACAACGGCATCCACACTGCCCAGCGCGCTGTGAACTTCAACTTTGCACCTAACTCCGAGCATATTCAAAATGTTCGATACCGCAAATTCAAAATAATATTCCTTTATCTTTGCTATCAATGTGTAATCAACTTTCTGCAAATAAATTTTAAGTGCTTCTATAAATTCTTTAACATTGCCCGTTTTCAAGGCCTCTATCAATTTCGCTCCATAATTGTCGCCGTCTCCGCTGTCTGAGTTTCCAAAATAACATGCATCATTTTTTTTCAATTTGATTTTGTAATCTTCTGCACAGAGTTCCAACTTTCCGTCTATCAAGGATTATACTTTCTATCTTACCTACAATGCTCCGCAAACTTCCACTCTCCGGCGTGCAAACATTCGCCGATGTCATAAACGACTATGCCGTGTATGTGGAC
>LIUH01000087.1 GCA_001462225.1 Fibrobacteria bacterium GUT31
ATATTAAGTTAGTGCCTATGGGGTTTGGGGTATAGGGATTACTGTACATAAAACGCATAATTTTGCAAATAATTCAGGTTTTTCCATACCCCATACCCCAAACCCAAACATTGAGTTAATCATCACTTACTTTACTAAATTCCTAGCATGGATTGCAAAGATAAAATGAAAGTGAAGTGGCTGAATAAAGATGCAAATTTTGATAATTTGGTTTTAGCCGGCGACATTGGCGGAACCAATACCAATTTGGCATTAGTTGGCATAAAGGGCGGGAAATTTTCCATTGTTGTGGAAACGATTTTTCCTTCGCAAGAAATTGCGGGCCTGGCCGAACCCATAAAGATACTTTTTGATTTGGCAAAAAAAGAACGTGCGGATTTAGTCGCTGGTCGTGGCTGTATATGTGCTGCGGGGCCTGCTGCGCAGAACATCTGCAAAATGACAAATCTCAACTGGGATATAGACGGCAATGCGCTTTCAAAGGAACTTGGCATTGAAATACTCGTGATAAACGATTTTTTGGGCATAAGCTACGGCATTCCGACTTTGGATGTGAATAATCCGGAACAGATTTTCACCTTTGAGCACACAGACGGTTCTACTCCGGCTCCCCGCCAAGCAGCAAAGGCGGTTATAGGCCCGGGTACGGGTTTGGGCGCCGGATTTTTGACTTGGAACGGCACCGATTATATTCCGAATTCCTCCGAAGGCGGGCATTTGACATTCGCTCCTTTTGATGAAGAGAGCCAGGCTTTTAGGGATTATATGAAACATCGATTAGATGCGGTTCCGGATGTTGAAGTGCTGGTTTCCGGTACGGGCATTCAGAATCTTTATGAGTGGCAGCGAGACACAAAGGGTTTGCCGAAAAATGATGCTTGGGCGGAAATTGAAAACGCAAAAACAACCGACAGGCCGCGCCTCATTTCCAAGTTGGCCGACTCCGACCCTGTGGCTGCTTCTATGCTCAATTTGTTCGTTAAAATGCTGGCTCGCTACGCAAGCGATATTTCCACGTTGCTTTTGCCTTTTGGCGGTTTGTACTTGGCCGGCGGCGTTGCGCAAAAAGAACTGAGATGGCTAGTTAGCGACCATCTGTTTATGAAGTACTACGAAATGGCTTACAACAAAAATATAAAGCCGCTTCTGCTGCAAGTGCCGGTTTATTTAATAAAAGATTATTCCATTAGCCTTTACGGTGCGGCAAATGCGTGTGTAAAGCTCACATCCTAGTTCTAGTGCCGGTTTTGCGTTGCGGCATAAAAGGATTGGTTGTTTGATCGCCCTTTTCTGCGGCACTTGCAGATTGCACCCCTATGGCTACAGGGGTGTTTGCTTCCAAGCCTTCTATTACGTGAACTTTCGTTCCATCGGAAATGCCAAGGCTTACCCGCTGATTCTGCAAAAATCCGCTGCTCCCCAGCACCCAAACCCTGCTCCTGTTTTTGCTATCCCCCCGCTTGCCGGAACCCCTTTTTTCGGAATCTTCTCTAGGAGCCTCTTCCGCTAATTGCGGAGCGTAGCCCGGGGTATCTTTGTCCGGTTTGAATTGCAAAGCCCGCATGGGAATGGTTAAAACCTGCAATGCTTCTTCAACTATTATCTCGCAGTTTGCAGTCATGCCCGGCAAAAGTTTTTGGTTCGGGTTATTCGCCCTTATTATCACGGTATAAGTCACAACATTAGAAGATATATTCGGCGAGAGCCTAACCTCTTGAATTTCTCCGGAGAATTTGTCGCTTGGAAAGGCATCAACTGAAAACTCCACCCGCTGCCCTGTTTTTACCTGCCCTATATCCGCTTCGTCAACATCGGCTTTCACTTCCATTTGGGTTAGGTCACGTGCGAGGGTGAATAGGGTTGGCGCAGAGAGCGAGGCCGCCACTGTTTGCCCGGCTTCAACGGCGCGGTTCAGCACAATGCCGTCTATGGGGCTTTTTATTGTGCAGTTTGCCAAATCCAGTTGCGCTTGCTGCAAATTGCTCCTTGCGTTTATTAAACTGCTCTGCGCATTTTTATACCTGTATTCCGCGGTTTCCAAATCTGTCGCTGCAACGGAACCTTTTTGAAAGAGTTCGTAGGCTCTGTTGTAATTGCGTCTTTGGTATTGCGCTTCGTTTTCTGCGGACTGGTAGGTAGCTTTTGTTTGCTCAACTCTTGCTTTTGCTTTTAGCGGGTCCAGTTCCAAAAGAACTTGGCCTTTTTTTACATTTCGATTGAAATCCGTGTAAATTTTGCTGACTGTGCCGGATACTTCCGTGCCTATATCAACTTGGTCTATGGGCTGCAAGCGGCCGGTAGCCGTTATTGTTTGAACAATATTATCAAGGCTTGGGTAAATAAGCTCTAAATTCACGTCTTTTTTTGCTTTTTTTTGCTTATAAACGTAAAAACCCGTGCCGGCAGCACCGAGTATCAACAGAACAATCAAAATTTTTATAAAAACCTTCATGGCAGGAATTTAGAAAAGTCTTTGCCTAAGCGAGGGATTCTATCTCATCCCAAATCATAAGAGCAAGGGGTTCTATTGTTTTGGGGCTAAAATCAAATTTTATGCCTGCCGCGTTGAAAAGTTCCGGCAGGGGTTTAGAACTGCCTAAACGCTCGGCTTTAATCAATTTAAATACCGCTAAGTCTTTGCTTTTTTTTGTATTGGCGTAAACTTGCAAAGCACCCAGTTGTGCGATTCCATACTCTATGTAATAAAATGGAACTTCAAAGAGATGCAACTGTTTTTGCCATAAATACGAGCGGGCTTTTTTCAAATCGCTCCAGTCAACTCCGGCGTCAAATCGCTCTTGCAGGGAAAGCCAGATTTCCTTTCTGTCTTTTGCGGTGTGATTCGGGCGAGTGTAGAGTTCGTGCTGGAAGGCGTCGATAATTGCAACCCAAGGGAAAAGAGAGATTATGTCTTGCAGGGCTTCTATACGGCTACGGCGAAAATCTTCTTTTCCGTAAAAATCCGATAAATCTTCTGCACCTAAAAGCTCTAGGCTCATGCTGGCAACCTCTGCAAATTCAGAGGGAATTTCGCGGTAGGCAAAAAGTTTTTGCTCTGCCATCGCAAACTGGTGGAATGCATGCCCGCACTCGTGCAAAAGCGTGTAAACATCTTGGTTTGTATTGGCGGCATTCATAAAAATAAACGGAACTCGCGCTTCGTCAAATGTAATTTGATAACCGCCGGGAGCTTTTCCCAAGCGGCTGTCTGCATCTATTAAATTTTTATCTTGCAAAATTTTGTACCAATTGTGCCATTGCGGGTTTAGGCGGCTGAATAGGTTTTCGCATTTTGAAATGAGTTCCGCTCCCGTTTTGAAAGGTTTTAAGGCGGGGCGGCCAAGGGGATCGCAACCCAAGTCCCAAGGACGAAGTTTCGTCAAATTCATTTTTTTTGCTCTTTGGCGCAGTATTTCTTTTTGTAGAGGCAGAATTATTTTTTCCACGGATTCGTGAAAGTTTTTGCAATCTTGCGGGGTGTAATCAAAACGATGTTTTGCTTTGAAAATATAATTAAGGTAATTTTTATAGCCGGTATTTTTTGCCGCTTGTATTCGCAAGGCAAACAACTTGTCAAAGGCGGTGTCTAAGGCATCGGAATCTTGCAAGCGGCGCTCGGTTAGCAAACGCCATGCTTCTTCGCGTTCTTTTCTGTTTGGGCTTTGCAGGTAAGGATTCATCTGCTGCATGGTTCTTATTTTGCCTTTGTACTTAACGCTCATTGCCCCGGTTATTTTTTGGTATTTTTGAATCTCCAAATTGATTTGCGTTTCCAGCGGAATGTTCTTTTCTCTAAATAGTTCCAAATTTGTACGCACGGCTTTGAACCAGTTTCCGTATTCGCTTTCCAAATCGCATAGATTTTCATGTGCGAGCAGTTTTTTTTGCAATTTCTCCGTTTCTTCGGAAATCACGGGATCTATACATGAAACAAAGAATTTGTATTCCTCTGCCGCAATTTTGTTCTTGGTGTTGCAGGTCATGGCTACATAACGGCGGGCACTGTTTTCTGCGAGAATCGAAGACAGTTCGCTCCAATCCAGAATCCATTTTTGCAATGCCCAGGCGTTTGCAATTTTTCTTCGTTCCAGTTGTTTGAACAAATTTGCGACGCTTTTTGCGTTGCGTGCTGTGAAGTTTGCGGGGACAAATCGGCGTCTAATCATTACTCTACCACCTTCCCAAAGCGACGTTGCCTTGTATTGTAAAATTCAATGGCTTTTGCAAAGTCTTCTTTTGTAAAGTTAGGCCATAAGACGTCACTCACAAAAAATTCACTGTAAGCAGCCTGCCATAGCAGATAATTGGAGAGCCTATACTCGCCTCCTGTGCGTATAACCAAATCGGGATCGGGCGCGCTTCGCAAATATAAATGCTTTGCAAATTCCGCCTCATCAAGAGCTTCGGGATTCAACTCGCCTTTTTTTACAAGATCTGCAATTTCGCGGGTAGCATCCACAATTTCCATTCTACCGCCGTAAGATACGGCCAAATTCAACTGCATACCTGAATTTTGCGAAGTCTGCTCTACAGCTTCCAAAAGTTTTTGGCGAGGTACTTGGGGAAGTTTATTCAAATTGCCTATAACATACAGTTTTACATTATTCTTCATTAAATTGGGAACTTCTTTGGCAACCATTTCAACGAGTAAATTCATAAGATACTGCACTTCCTTTTTAGGACGTTGCCAGTTCTCCGAGCTAAAAACAAAAAGGGTCATATGTTCCAAACCCAGTTCCGCGCCGGCTTCAACAACTGCAACCGTAGCCCTTGTGCCTTGCCTATGCCCTAAAAAACGTTCCAGCCCCTTGGATTTTGCCCAACGTCCATTGCCATCCATTATCACAGCCACATGCTTGAGAGTTTTTTGCATTTGAGTTTAATTTAGTAAAGTGAGTAATGATTACTCAATGTTTGGGTTTGGGGTATAGGGTATGGGGTATGGGAAAACCTAAATTACTTGCCAAATTATGCGTTTTATGTTTAGTAATCCCTATACCCCAAACCCTATACCCTATACCCTTGCGAATCAATCAGCGTTTCTAAATAGTGAAATTGTTATATTTTCCTCATGAATCCAACCCAAAGAAATCCGACCCAGAGTTTATCTACGGCTAAATCCAAGGGTTTGGCCAAGGTAATCGTTTTTTCAATTCTCGCTCTGCTGCTGGCTGCAACCGGCTTGCTGCTGCTTTTCAACTATATGAAATCAAAAGACAAGCTGATAGAACTGAATACCGGGCAAATGACGGGCATAATTCAAACATTTGCCGAAATTTTGAACGGCGATAGCATTGAAGTGGATTTGCTGGAAAAGAGAAAAAACGCAGATTACGGCAAGTGGGATGCCATAGTTGACAGCACACTAAAGAAAAACGATATAAAATACCTATATGTGATGAGTATGGCCTATGACGATTCAATAGAAACTTATCTGGAAGCACAAGATCATTTAGGCAAAGGAGATTTTCTGGCAAAAGAAGACATTTCCGATTTTAATATTGAAGCAATAGAAAAACTCAAAGAAGGAAATGAACCCCATGTTTCTTTTGTGAGCTACACCCCCAGTTACGGATGGCTCATAAGCACTTATGCCTCCATAAAAAACTCAAAGGGCGAAGTTGTTGCCTTTGCCGGCGCAGACAAGGAAATGGACGACATGAACAGAGATGTGAAAGAAATGAGCTATAATTTTATATTTGCCAGCGCCTTGTTTGTTATCATAGTGTTTCTGATAGTGGTGTTCATAATAAGAAAAATGTTCATTTCCCCGATAAAAAAGATAGTTGAGGCCGCAGATAATTTTAACTTGCTGAATATATCTTTTGAAAATTTGAGTTTCACCTATATAAGGGAATACGATACTTTAATAGAGAGCTTTAAACGAATGGAAAGAAAAATAAACGATGCGATTAAAAAGAGTTTTACCGATGATTTGACAAAGCTCAAAAATCGCCATTTCTTTACCATTTCCGTGGAGAACATTTTAAAGTCGGCACAATCGGGAAAGAAAATCGCGTTCTTTATTATAGACATCGATTTTTTCAAACAGGTAAATGATACCTATGGGCACGATAAAGGTGATTTTGTGTTGAAAAGCGTAGGAACTGTTTTGCTGGATATATTCGGAAACCAGCCTGGTGTTGTAGCTCGCCTCGGCGGCGATGAATTTGCCGTGTGCCTTGACGATATAGGCGACGTAAAAGGGGTTGAAGAAAAATGCAAAGCTCTCAACGAACAAGTTTCCAATATAAGATGTTCGGAAAGCAACACCGGTATCACCGTAAGCATTGGCGTTACCATAGCCGACTTTAGCATAGGAA
Source organism: Fibrobacteria bacterium GUT31 (assembly GCA_001462225.1). Classification (GTDB taxonomy): domain Bacteria; phylum Fibrobacterota; class Fibrobacteria; order Fibrobacterales; family Fibrobacteraceae; genus Fibrimonas. The sequence continues at coordinate 6,324 of LIUH01000087.1, forward strand.
CTCCCCGTTACTCGGATATTTTCTCCACCGCCGATGCCACTCTCTACAAGGTTAAAGCAAGAGGAAGAAACGGATACAAAATCATAGAACTCAAAGCTGATTAACGTAAAGCGGTCTTTTTTTGCAAAGCTCTAAAATATTTTCTCTTATGCTTTGGAGTTTTGCGTCATCATCATAGTTTTCAATAGCCTGCGTAATAGCCTCTGCTACTTTGCGGGTATCTTCAACGTCAAAGCCTCTGGTTGTGATTGCCGGTGTTCCAAGGCGAATCCCCGAAGGATCCATAGGTTTGCGAGGGTCAAACGGAATTGTGGAACGGCTTGTGGAAATGCCGACCAAGTCCAAAACACGCTCTGCTTCCTTGCCGGATATTTTTTTGCTGGTGACATCTACAACCATCAGATGGTTATCGGTTCCGTCCGAAATTATTTTAAAACCCGCATTCATAAGCTCTGCTGCCAAAACCTTAGCATTCTCTATAACCCGCTTTGCGTAGGTTTGAAACTCCGGTTGCAAAGCCTCGCTGAAGGCCACTGCCTTTGCTGCAGTTGCATGGTCGTGCGGGCCGCCCTGCATACCCGGGAATACAGCCCTGTCTATAGCTTTTGCAAAGTGTTCTTTGCACATTATTATTGCGCCGCGCGGGCCTCTCAAGGTTTTATGAGTTGTTGTGCTTACAATATCAAAATACGGAATAGGGCTTTCTATTGCCTTGCCCGCAATTAAACCGGCTATGTGGGCTATGTCGGCAAAGGTTATGGCTCCGACTTCATCGGCTATCTCTTTAAATTTCTTCCAATCCAGATTTCTGCTATACGCCGAGAAACCCGCCAAAATCATCTTAGGTTTTTCACGCAGGGCTATTTCCCGCACTTTCTCCATATCTATTCTGCCGGTTTCTTTTTCCACTTGATACTGGGTAAAATTGTAGAGCATACCGGAAAAATTAACCGGATGGCCGTGGGAGAGATGGCCGCCGTGGTCCAGTTGCAAACCCAGAACCTTATCGCCGGGTTTTAGAGTTGCAAAATAAACAGCCGCATTTGCAGGGCTTCCGGAAAGCGGCTGAACATTTACATATTCGCATTCAAACAGTTTTTTGCATCTCTCTATTGCAAGGGCTTCCACCTCATCTATAACCTCATTGCCGCCGTAATAGCGTTTGCCTATATAACCTTCGCTATACTTATTGGTGAGCGGGCTGCCAAGTGCTTCCATAACCGCTTTTGACGCATAGTTTTCCGAAGCGATGAGTTCTATCCCATCTTCTTGACGTTTTGCCTCTTTGTTTATGAGCTTTAGGAGAACCGGATCGGTTTGAGCAAGAGTTTCCATAGCGGGAAAATAGAAAAAACGGCCTTAAAGAGCTATAGGCGTTCCTGTGGTCTCGGTCAAATGCTTAAAATCCGCTAAAAGCATTTTATAAATAGGGCCGACTTTGCCGTCTCCGATGGAGCGGGCATCAACGCTTGTCACAGGAATCATTTCGGCGGCAGTGCCTGTTAGCCAGCACTCGTCCGAAGTCCAAATATCAAAACGGCTCATTAATCCCGGAATAACCTCAAAGCCTCTTTTAACAGCAAGCTCCGCAACCGCGGCGGCGGTTATTCCGTCTAGGGAGCCGCTCTGCACAGAGGGCGTGTAAATTTTTCCTTTGCGAACTATGAACAGATTATCGCCTGTGCATTCGGCAACGTAGCCCAGAGGATTCAGGAGCAAAGCCTCTTTCACCCCGCTTTGCACGGCCTCGATTTTTGCCATTATGTTGTTCAGGTAATTTAAAGATTTGACCCTCGGGTTGAGGCTCTCATTATAGTTGCGGTGAGTGGCAACCGTTATTATTTTTAAGCCGTTTTCGTAATCTTCCGGAGGATAAAGGGAAATTCTATCTGCTATGCAAATAATGCTGGGTTTTTTGCAGAGGTAGGGGTTCAAGCCCAAATCTCCGCATCCGCGGCTCACTATAGGGCGAATATAGCCGTCTCGGATACTGTTTTCGATGCAGGTTCTTATGATTATTTCTTCCATTTCCTTTTTGGAAACGCTCGGAGTGAGCGCTATAACCTTTGCGCTATCAAATAATCTGTCCACATGCTCGGTTAAACGGAATACCATGCCGTTATAGGCTCTGATACCCTCAAATACACCGTCTCCGTAAAGAAAACCGTGGTCAAATACCGAAATCTTGGCTTGTTCTTTTTCGTAAAACGTACCGTCTATGTAAACATAAGACATGAATCACTCCGAATATCGCTAGCCGCTATTTAACAATCCCTTCTATCTTCTCCTTAAGAGCGGCAGCTTCAAATGGCTTCACCAAATAATTGCAAGCCCCGTTCTGGATGGCTTCAACTATCTTGGCTTTTTCCGCCTCGGATGTGACCATCATCACCGGAATAGCCTTGGTGGCAGGGTTGCTCTTTATAGCTTTTAGACACTCAATGCCGGTCATGTTCGGCATGTTCCAGTCCATTAGCGTGAGCTGAACATCCGGATTTTGGCGGAGTTTTTCCAAGGCGTCTGCCCCGTCTTCAGCTTCAAGTACATCTGTGTAGCCAAGCGTTGCCAACGTATTCTTTTGAATACGGCGCATCGTTGAGGAGTCATCTACCAATAATATCTTCATTTTTTACCTCACCTGAGTTAAATTATTTGTCAACCATGCTGACTTCCATAACAAAGCTGCCTATTTCGCTATCGTAAGGAATACACATAACGGGTGCTTCTTTTGGCATATCAACTACGTGCCCTTGACCTCGCACAATGCTCGGCAAGGATATGGACAAGTGTAATGCTTGCAAGTCTTTTTTTGCGAACCCTGTAATTATGTTGGCTATTTCGCCTATGCAGTCCGCAACGCTTGCGTTTAATTCTTTTATTTCTTCGCCGAGAAATTTTGAACTTAACTTTAGGGCCGTGGCTAAAGGGTATGCCATTACAACAGCCCCTCTTATATCGCCGGAAAGCCCTATAACAGCAGAAATATCTGCGTTGCCGGGTTCTTTGCGCAAGTAAAGTTTGCCGGGCGTAACTGTTAAACCGACCATAGTTTTAAACGTTTCTATGGTTGATTTTAGGAACGGATTTATATGTTCTGCTTTCATAGGGGAAAATATAGAAAATAAAAAACAGTTTTGCAAGGGGGTATTTAATAAATGCTGATTTATACGCTTGGGTATGGGGTATAGGGTTCGGGGTATAGGGATTATTAGACATAAAATGCATAATTTGTTAAATATTTGAGGTTTTCCCATACCCTATACCCCATACCCTAAACCCAAGCATTGAGTTAGGTTTATTTTATTATCCCTTGACAAATTTCCCTTTTATTGCTATATTTGTAGTGCTTTTCTGCGTTGCCCTCATCGTCTAGAGGTTAGGACATGGGACTTTCAATCCCAGAACAGGGGTTCAATTCCCCTTGAGGGTATTAATGGATAAAAATATAGACCTGCACTTGCACACCCTTCACTCTGACGGGGAGCTTACGGCAGAGGCTCTTTTGAAACTGGCAGCCTCCAAAAACCTCTCCTGCGTCTCAATAACCGATCACGATACTTTTGCCGCCTATGCCACTGCACCCCAAATAGCAGAGAGCATGGGGGTGGAGCTTATCCCCGGTATTGAAATCAGTTCTATGGATAAGGGGAGGGATGTTCATATACTGGGTTATTTTTGCGATATTCAAAATAAGGAATTTTCGGCAGCTCTTGATATTCAGCACGAGCGGCGCAAGGATAGAATCAGGGCAAGCCTTGAAAAACTGCGTAATTTGGGGATAAACATAGAATACAAGTTGGTGGAGCAGTTTTGCACGGGAGTTAGCATCGGCAGGCCTCATATCGCTGTGGCTATGATTGCGACTGGGTATGTAAGTTCTTTTTCGGAGGCTTTTGACCGTTATTTAGGGGAGGGTGCGCCTGCATACTCCCCGCCTATAGGCATGGTTTCCGAGGAAGCTATCTCGCTGATAAAAAAATCCGGGGGTCTTGCGGTGATGGCTCACCCGGAATACACAAACGCGGATGATTTGATTCCAAAACTGGTGGAGTGGGGTATAGAAGGCATTGAGGTGTATAATTATAAAACGACAAAGAATGTAAAGAAATATAAGAAAATTGCCCAAAAATACGGGCTTGTTGAAACGGGCGGCAGCGATTTTCACTACGAAGGCATCACTTTGCTGGGCGAGCAGCATTTGCCGTATTCAATTGTAGAAGAGCTGAGAGCTAGGCTATCCTAGTCCTTTGTTTCCCGAATCGTTTTTTATTCTGCGAACATTGCGAAAAAATTTTTGCAAAATTTCTGCGCTTTCTTTTTCCAAAAGAGAGTCTTCAACTTTTATATCCCAGGTTTCCTGTTCATTTTTTCGCGTATCTTTGGCGGCAAACACAACCCTTGATATCCGGCTGTTTTTAATAGCACCCCAGCACATTTGGCAAGGTTCAAGCGATACATAAAGAGTTGCGCCATCCAGCCTCCAGTTTTCCAGATTTTGCGCAGCCTCGTTAATAGCGAGAATTTCCGCATGAGCGGTTGCGCTGCGCAGTTCTTCCATTCTGTTTTTTGCCGCAGCAATTTGTTTGCCATTCGACGTTATAACCGCACCTATAGGTACTTCGCCGTTTGCAGCCGCTTCTTCCGCTAGCTCCAGCGCAAGCGTCATGTGCTTAACGTCTTCGGGGGAGAACATTGCGGGAAGGTAGAAAATTCTATGTTTCCTATATGTCTCTCATTGAAAAAAATTGGCATTTGGTGGAAGAGATGACCGAGCGGCTTAAAGAATTGAAGCCTTACAAGGTTATTTTATTCGGTTCTTACGCCAATGGCAGCCCAACAGAAGACAGCGACCTTGATGTAGCGGTTATTTTGGATTCAAATGATTTTGTCAAGAGTTTTACTGAGAAGATGGAGAGAAAAAAGCCTATTGTTGTTTCCATAAGAAATATTCGTTATCAAATACCAATGGATATCAAGGTTTATTCAAAAGCAGAATTTGCATATTTAGAAAAACAGAACAATTATTTCATTAATGAGATAAACAAAACGGGCAAGATACTTTATGAAAAAAGAAACTAGCAATTGGGTATTTTTTGCAGAAAGAGATATTCTTGCCGCAAATACTCTTCTAAACATTGATGATTTGACCGGTGAAGTTGCCTTTCATTGCCAGCAGGCAATTGAAAAATATTTTAAAGCATATTTAGTTGAAAATTCTATTCCAATACAAAAAATACACGATTTAATGAAACTGTATGCGAGAGTCAAAGAGGTAAAAGACTGGAACATAGACATATCAATATTAGAAGATATTAGCGAAATTTATGTAGAATCTCGCTATCCGGGTGATGAAGGCGTTTTGCCAAATGGAATGTTGCCAACAATGGAACAAGCAAAAACATTTCTCGCTTTCGCTCAGAAAATAGAATCCATTTTTAGAAGCTTGGTGGGGATGTAACTGTTTTATCCCCTACCTCACCGCTACCTTTAACATTTTCTTCTCGCTGCCAAACGATGCCTTCACAATATACATGCCTTTTGGCAAATGTCCAAACGATACGGTATATACGCCGCTGCCGAATTTCTGCTTGTTTATTAGGTCTCCATTTAAATTGTAAATCTCAATCACCGCATTGTTTGTCACTTGCAAATTTACGCCGTTGTAAATTTGCGTGGCTTGGTTAGCGGTTGCAATTTGCGGCAGACGGATGGGCGTGATCTGGTTGGAACTGGATGAGACGTTGCCGGCAGAGCTACTGCTGCTCGGCGTATCGTCAGAACTGCTGCTTGATATGTCGAAAGAGCTACTACTGCTTGATGTTTCGTCAGAACTGCTGCTGCTTGGCGTTCCTGTGGATTCCCATTTCAAATAAAGCGTTGTATCACTCGTTACCTCTGTACCACCTTCGCCGAAGATGAACGGGGTATATACATAATCCTCTTCCGTTGTGCCCGTGCGAGTATGCCACTTGCCGTCATGAATGTAGCCGGAACGGATGAAATTCGATGTTTCCGGCTCGTCCTCTTCGCTAAACGTGCCACCCGGCACTATGTAGATAGGAGGCAACGGTCCTCTTACCAATACAATATTATCCACGGCAATGGGTGGTTGATTACCACCATTGGCATCATTAACCCAAGTAAATAAAAGCCGCTTTGCAGTTCCGTTGTTTGATGCGGGAATAATGATTCTTGCATAATTCCAAACGGTAGCACCGCCCATCTTGTAACCTCCCAGAACCCTGCCGGACGACATTGTGGAACCAGCTGACGGTGTAGCCAAGGCTTCTATCAAACTTACTCTCAAAGTATCATGGTTGTTTTCGCCCTGTGCTCTCCAAAGAAAATTGAGTGTGCACGGTTGCAGAGACGCAGAGAGCGTTACATCTCGGTACATGTGCGCTATGCTTGCAGGGCTGGTTGTGTAGGCGTTTGACGTTCCGTTGTCATTGGAAATGTAAGCGGATTTTAAACCGCCGTAAGCCGCAGCCGTCCCAACAGCCCATTTGTTGGTTTGCGAGCCGTTTACCAGTGTGAACGAGTGTGTGCTTCCCTCAAAATCTTCGCTGAAAATAGTACCGCCATCGTAGTTCCAATCAAAACTGACTGTGTATGCCGGTATCCACTTCGCATGTAGCGTGATGTCATTCGCAAGCACATCAACTGCGAAATTCCACTCATTGACCAATTCTTCTTCCTTATACCAGCCGGCAAACATATTGTTTGCTTTTATCGGGTTAACCGGCTTGCCGATTATTGAACCGACTGTCATATTATTAAGCGTCTGAACCGCCGAGCCGTCGTTGCTGTTAAAGGTTACCGTGAGCGAAACCCCGCTGCCGCCCCAATTTACAGGGATATTCGGACGGTCGAGAAAGCGATTGTTGTCGGTAAATGTTCCATTATTTATTACGGTTGATGCCGGATTGCCGTTGATTATAGAAGCGGCGGTACGTGTTTGCACGGTGGTGCTAATGCTACTGTAATTCCTGAACGTATTATAGAATACCATATTTTTATTAACTTCAGCTTGTTGCAAAATCGGGAACTTAAATACATTGTTGACCATAAATTCTTCGCCGGAGCAGTTGTAGAACATACTGGCAGCGAAGGCTTCGCCCACAGTTGTAACCCTTTGCGGCAGATTAAATACGCTGTTCATCGTAAAACTTGCGCCGGAGCAGGCGGAGAATATAGCGTGGGCGAAGTACTCGCCCACAATCGTAATCCCTTGCGGCAGATTGAATACGCTGTTCATCGTAAAACTCGTGCCGGAGCAGACATTGAACATATAGGCAGCGAAGTTATTGCTCACAATCGTAATCCCTTGCGGCAGATTGAATACTTCATTCATCGTAAAATTTGCGCCGGAGCAGGCGGAGAACATATAGAAAGCGAAATTATTGCCCACAGTCGTAATCCCTTGCGGCAAATTGAATACTTCGTTCATCGTAAAATTTGCGCCGGAGCAGTTGTAGAACATCCGGTTGGCGAAGTAATCGCCAACAGTCGTAATTGTGTCCCATCCGCCGGAGAAAGTGAAATTGTCGCCCATTGTCAAATTTGTACATCCACGAAAAGTATATGCCCATTCGTATGATGGTGCCGTGCCGTTATCAATCTGTGTTTGTGTGCGGGTCATAAGCGGTGTGAGCGGACTTATGACCTTTGTAACCATATCTCTGTTCGTCTGGGAATCCGAATTGGTAGAACTGTCGTAAAAGCCAAAAGCGCCAAGCCATGCATCCGTTGAACCGGCAGGGGTAATGGTAATCGTGTACGTTCCCGGCGGGTATGGATGGGAAATGCCGATGAAAGTTTGGGTACCGCTCTTATTTTCAATTATTCCATCGCCCCAGTCGATATTCCAGTCATAAGTTTTAGTATTATTGTTGTTCAGCCGCCCATTTAACGGTATTCTAAAGGCTCCTTGACCTTCCGGCACCGTTACCTCAAATTGAAACACCTCCGACTGGCCAAATGCCAAAGCGGTAAAAAGCAACACTGCTGTAGCTATCGCCCTAAGATTCTTTTTCATAAAAATCCCTCCTCTTATAAAGATAGAAAACGCTGATTAAGTCGCAAGGG
>LIUH01000088.1:0-147 GCA_001462225.1 Fibrobacteria bacterium GUT31
CAAATAAGGAATTATGGCGGTAAGTATGGCGTTACGGATAGAAATTTACTGAGTTCCGCGATATATATGCCTGAATCAAGTTTTGACGGAAAATATTTACATAAAACAATTCCGGCAATGGCCGCCGCTTACACGTTTCATATTTGT
>LIUH01000088.1:302-6646 GCA_001462225.1 Fibrobacteria bacterium GUT31
AACGCTTTATAATGAAATAATGAATGTGGCAAGAGGTATTGTAAAAAAGGAAGAGTTAATAAAATTTTATGAAAGGTATTCGAAAAAGAAGTAGTTGAAAAGGGGGAGAAAATTTAACCGAATACTTGACAGTCACCGATGTTAAAACTTTAGCTGTAAAAAAGGTGACTGTCACTCGTGTGTTACATTAATCTTCTGAACGCGGAGTCGGCCTCGATTGTGTCTGAGACAATTTAGTATCCAACATTCTAAGCGCTTCCTGCGCTTTAAACTCCGCGTATCTGGATGCTTCGTTTTCTATGACATCACCGGCCAGTCTTTGGGCATCGGCTTTACTCAGAGAAACGCGTATCCACCATGTACCGTCCGGCATTCTTTTCTGCGCATTCGGAATTGCGCCTGAAACATTCATATCTATCAGGTTTCTGGTAACACTTTCAATAAACTGGATAGATGTAGTGTTCTGCAGCGTTCCCGCTTCTCTCGCGTAATCCGTCAACATACTTTGAACCAAAACGCTTAACTGAGAGGCGACGTCGCGTCTGGCGCGGGAGGTTGCCGTCTCTCTCGCAAGACTTTCATTCTGCAATTTCGCGACACCAATGCCCCAAATTGTGCCTTCCGGCGGAAGTTCATTAAGCCATTCCGGCGCGTCTCCCTGAGCTGAAGAAGATAATGATCCGCATCCCATAACCGAGGCAATACTGATAATAACAACAAACAGTAAATAGTGTTTTTTCATTTTACACTCCTAAAAAAATATTTTAAGTTTCTCAAGAAACCTAAGCACATAGCATTGAGCAATACTGCTCATTCATTAATTCAACGGCAATAGGGACGCTAGATATTCGCGTAACGCGACGGGATATTTTTCCGCTATTGTTCTTTCCATCATGGAAACCGCTCTTGCTTCAGCGTTTGCATAAGTGGTATGCCCCTCTCTATCGGTAAAATTAAACGGAAACAGCACGGCTCCTGTCGTTTTTTCAACCAGATTTGCGCTGACTGTAAAACCGCAGTATATGTAACTGTTATTCGGAAATGTAACTTCGCTCATATCCAGACGTACTTCCAGTGTATAAAGAGGATTATTTCCCCTTGTGCGCAAACCTTCCGCAGTCAGAGCAGAGGCAAACGCGTCTCGTATACGGTTCGAAACATCATTGTTAACATTTACAGCAACAGTAATGTTTTTAATTATATTGGCGGCTTCAAGGTTAAAATAATTCGCACTTCTTATATTTAAAGCCCCCGTTGAACCGCCCGCCAAAGAAATCAAGGTTGAATAATTTGAATTGATAGTTGAGACTAGCGCTGCAAGCTTGTAACGGGCATATCCGTCAAGAGTATTTTTCTCCGTATCGTTCATTGCCGTAAGAAATTCGATATTACGGTTATTGAGAATAATCAAATCCGAATATATGGAAATTGTTTTTGCCTTTTCCATATAAGCGACCGCATATACAGTGCCGCGCCCGTTGTCCCAGACATTCCCGATTTCCGCACCGATAAGATTTTCCATTGACGCCGCGGTTGATACTTCGTCACGGACACGGTTGTTTTCCGACACGCTAACAATTCCCCTGTGAACCGCTTCCGTATACATTGTAACGGCGGTAAAGTCCGACCGTACCGATTGGCCAAAAATAGCAACTAACGCGGCAAGAGCTTTTTTCTGCGCCTCGTCACGGTTTCCCGCCGAGCCGACAGCCGCGATATACCTGTCTCTTGCGTAAACAGCGTAAGGATCGTTTACCCATCGCGGTTGTGTGCCTCCTTGCGTAATTTGAGTAGACGATGAATTTTGATTTGTACTACCCCCGCCAATAGTACTTTCTATTCTTTGAATGATGTCTTCTAAGGACGCGTCAGTATAAGGGTTTAATTGAGTAAAATTTGCCTGTCCTGAAAAGTTAGTAGCAACACCGTCGTCTTGGCTCGCGCAGGCGAACAATGTTACCATGAATAACAATATGGCGATAAAACCCCTTTGCATTGGAGATTGGGGTTGTTGTCCGCTATCTTTCCATATACCCATTGCTAATTCCTCATTCCTCGTGTTATACTTAACTCATGACAGTAACTGTAGAAGTAAGAAACAAGAAAACCCTTAATGTGCTGGATGCTCTGGAAAACTTGGGGCTTATCCATGTGCAGACCCCCGCTTCGCTGAACGCCAAGAAAACCGCTGAGGAAGACAAACGCTCTTTTTCCGAGCGGTTTCGGGGGATTCACGCCGGTCTTCATAAAGGCACGGTAGAAGATTTTCTGGCGGACTGCCGCAAGGACAAAGAACACGAGTTTGAAATAGAAAGACGTCAGGAAGAGGAGAGAGCCCGCCTTGCCAAAGCAAAACTATCTTCTTGACGCCTGCGCGTTGCTTGCCTTTTATGACAGTGAGAAAGGAGCGGATGTTGTCAGAGAACTCCTTAAAAGCGCAGAGCGCGGAGAAATCACCCTCAGCATGAACGCCGCCAATCTCATTGAGGTCTACTATGACCGCATCAGAGAGGTTGGTTCTGAAAATGCCGATGAAACTATTCGGAACATCTACGAAGACTCCCCAATCTCCATAATTGAGGAACTCACTCCCGACATTGTTCGTGAAGCCTCTTATTTCAAAGCAACAGGAAAAATGTCCTTTGCCGATACCATTCTCTTGGCAACCGCCCGTTGTACCGGAGCAACTGTAGTAACCTGCGATCATGTTGAACTTGAGCCGGTTGAACGACAGGGACAAATTCCCTTCCTCTGGATACGTCCGCAATTTTAGTGCCATTCTCAAATACTTTACCTGTATTTATGTGTTACAGTTATATCATTATCACTCGATTTTGTTTCACCAGCCTTGCCAAGTAATAGAGCCGCTCCTATAGCTGCTGCTGTCCCGGCTAACACACCGGCACTTGCTCCAACTTTTTTTGCTGATTCTTCATCCATACCAGAATTTTTTGCAACTGTTGTTGTTATGTTTGAAACACAAACTCCAATGACAATGATGACAACTATCACTCCTACAATGAATAAAAACAAAATCATACCAGAAGAATCATTTGAAGATGCACCCGATCTAGCTGAACTGGAATTTGAACTAGATGAAGATGATGCCCTGTTCTGTGTATTTTGAGTTGTAGTTAAGCCTAATTGTTTTCGAGCATAGTCAATATCTGCCTGTTTCAAAACAACCTTTTCTCCGCTTGGCCTAATTATATAATCGCCAGGTGAAGCATTGGCAATACCTTGATTATTAGCAGGTACTTCTTTAGCATAAATAAAAATTGAAATAAGTAATAAAACCATGATGAATATTGTTCTTTTCATCTTTTCCTCCTTTAAATAACTCATATTGTTAAAAATACTTATCAAAACAGGTAAGTATTATCAAATAAAATACCGTTCTTCATACGAAGAACGCCCGCGCATACTCTGTCTTAATCAGGTACACCTATGATTTTTTATTGAGTTTTCAACCTTGCGTAGAAGATAATCATAATACTTCATATCTGATGAACCATAACTATCAAGCATAAGTTTCTCCATATCAAAACCTGCGGTTTCTGATTGATCCCCTAACTTGATTAAAAGTTTGTTTATAAATGTGAAATCTTCCTTAGAAAAATCTTCCATGTTTTTCTCCTTCATTGCAAATACTTATTCTACTGCCCTTATACAAGAGCAGGTGTTTCCATTGTAAAAATTGGTGTCAGGCACCACACGCTACCTTCATTGCTAATTTCATTTTTCATCCCCGCAATGAATTTTCTTCCAGTGTTTCACTGGTTATTTTTTGATAATGTTCCGACCAACTTAATTGCAAAATCATATTTTATCCTCACTATTACCATAAATCTCCATTCTTCACCCTAATTGTATTGTCATCGGGATATAGATCATTCTTTTTGTTCCACGTTGCACCGTTAAAAGTTCCACGTTCAGATATGCTAACCACGTAGTATAATGCCGCATTTCGACTACCTGCAGTGTTTTTTAGAGTTTCTGGAGCATTTGAACCGTACACTGTACCGGTAACTATACGGAAGATTGTATTACTACCGCTTAGATACATCCCACCGCCATAAAATCCTGCGGTATTCCCGAAGATTTCACCACCATACATGGTAAAAGTTCCACCGCTCATAAATACCCCGCCGCCATAATTATTTGCGGTATTTCCATTGATTGTCCCGCCATACATGTTAAAAGTTCCACTACCAACTTCAATTCCTCCGCCTTGCGATTCAGATGTATTCCCGTTGATTATCCCTCCATACATATTAAAAGTTCCACCGCTAACAAAAACACCGCCACCACGGGCAATATTTTCACTAATAATCCCGCCGTTCATTGTAAATGTTCCGCTTACATTCACCCCACTGCCGGTATTCCCGCTTATAGTACCGCCGTTCATGGTAAGGGTTCCATTTGTATTAACCTGAATAAGAGAAGCGTTATTTGTGTTTCTGCCTACTAGTTTAATGTTACTATCAATGGTAAAGGTAACACCTGCGTTCACGGTGAACATACTCCCGTTTGCATTAAGTGTTACAGTTCTTTCACTACCGTATCCCTGCAAGACAATTTCCACTGATTTACCGGAATAATTGAGAGTCATAGGAGAAAGCGACTCATTCGTTCCAAGAACAATATAATATTTATCACCGGTAACGGCGTTAGTGGAAATATAGGATAAAGAAGTGCTTATATTAAAATCACCGATTTTTACATCTCCCTTGTACAATCCCGATGATAAACTTGGCGTTCCCGATGGCGTTCCGCTTGCCATGGGGCTAAAACCGCTTGTACCTATGCTGTTTTTTGCTTTTATCCAAACATAATAGGCCGTTCCGTTGGTAAGACCATTTATTATTCGTGAAAGAGACGTGCTTTCATCAGCGCCGTTTTTTGCAGCAAAAGCAGGATTACTCGATGTTCCAAACCATATCTCATAAGATATCGCGTTTGCAACTTCTGTCCAATTAACGGTTATTTGTCCGTTGCCAATACTCACAGCAGGGACCGCAGGAGCTTGTGGAACAACAGTAAAAACTGATGGTATTCCGCTTGCCATAGGGCTAAAACCGCTTGTACCTATGCTGTTTTTTGCTTTTATCCAAACATAATGGGCCGTTCCATTAGCAAGGTTTTTTATCGTTCGTGAAAGAGACACACTTTCATCAGCGCCGTTTTTTGCAGCTAAAGCAGGATTACTTGATGTTCCCAGCCATATCTCGTAAGATGTCGCACCTGCGACTTCTGTCCAATTAACGGTTATTTCTCCGTTTCCAATACTCACGGATGGAACCGCCGGAGCTTGTGGAACAGAATCTACAGGCCTTCGCCTAAATGCTTCAATATCGCCTTCAAGACTACAAGCAGCAAATATTATTGGCAGGGACAATGCAAGGACAACGCAAATAAAAATGAATTTGGTTTTAATATATTTTATCTTATCCATCTTTTTTTTCCTAATTAAAACGGTAAGTATAACCCACCGAAAATTTATTACTTGCCGATTTAAAATTTGTTCGCAGAGTGTAGGCAATATCCAGCATGTTCCATAAATTAATACCCGTAGTCACGTCAAGGGCAAAAGTATTTATCTTGATTTTTTCATCGGGGAATGTATATTCAGCTAACATAAAGCCGCCTCCGGCTCCGGCGTACCAACCGCCGGACTGAGTAAAAGGCAGAAACAGGTTGTAATGAGCATACGGATATAAAGAATAGTAAAATTCAGCGTCCGCATTTCCGCTTACCATGCCGTAGTCAAAGCCCAATTCCAAGAATGAATATCGCCAAGGCGCGATGGTTGCGCGTACAGTTCCTATTGCCCAAGGTGCGGAAAACGATGTTCCCAATGAAATGCCGACACTCCAAAATTTTGCCGGATCATTGTTGCCTATGTTGTTGTTACTTCTTCTTTGATTATTCAAGGAATCGACACTTTGTCGTTGTTCCAAATCACCAGTATCAATCTTCATATAACCAGAAGCGTTAAGTTCGCGTGAAGAAATTCCGTTAACCGCACGAATCACAATGGTCAGTGTTGGCGTTAAATCTTCCACTTTTATATTTCGAAAATTCACTACATCAAAAACACTGTCCGGAGGTGTTATCCTTCTGTCTCCTGCGGAAAAATTAATCCTTCCCGTAGTCAGAGTAATACTGCCGTTACCAATGGTTTTGTTTCTCTCGTTAACAAGCGAGACTTCCACCCTATAGCTAAGAGAACGCCTGCCGCCAAAAACAACAGTTCCAGCAGTTCTCGGTGTTATGTCCGACAACGGCCATCCTGAAAATCCCCAGACACTGCGCCTTCCTGTTTTTTCAAGCCCTTCCAACAG
>LIUH01000088.1:6881-7033 GCA_001462225.1 Fibrobacteria bacterium GUT31
TGTATCAGATTAGGATCAAAAATTATTTCAAAAGGCGGATGAGCGTCAAAAAAACGCGCCGTTTCTTTAAATGCCTCAAGCCAACGGTCGCGCGCCTGTATATCATTTACTATCCTCTGGCTGATAGTTCCGCCGCTTATGGTCGAGGAAAG
>LIUH01000088.1:7260-7457 GCA_001462225.1 Fibrobacteria bacterium GUT31
TCAAAAGTGATCGCCTGTGTAAAATTAAACAGAGCCTCTACTTCCGAGCCGCCCGCCTGCGCTGTAATTCCCCTCGCGAGTCCGGCTTCCGCCAGAACCGTAGAGGTGTTTCCCGCAATGAGCGTTCGCAATCCTGTTTCTGTCAGTTGAATTCCTAGTTGAGAAAGCAGTTCTGCGGTCGCTTCATTTATAAGCGT
>LIUH01000089.1:0-1345 GCA_001462225.1 Fibrobacteria bacterium GUT31
TGACGGAACTTTCGAAAACCTCACAAAAAAAGAAATCTCAGGGCTTGGCAAGGAGCGCACAAAGCTCCAGAAAAACCTCGGCGGCATCAAGGAAATGAAAGAACTGCCGGGTATTCTGTTTGTCATTGATACCCGAAAAGAGGCGATTGCCGTCGCCGAAGCCCAGCGTATGGGTATCCCTATTGTGGCAGTGGTAGACACCAACTGTAACCCCGAGGGTATCAACTATCCGATTCCGGGCAACGACGACGCTATCAGGGCCATCACTCTCTTTACCCAGATCGTCGCGAACGCTGTTGTGGAAGCCGATAACGAGGTCGGCCTCAAGATTATCGAAACACTCGGCGATGAAGACGAAGATATGGAAGGCCTTTTGAACGACACTTCCAGAAAAGAAGAAGACAGGGAAATCGACATCGAAAAATACACAACCGAAGAGGCGTACAAGGCCGCGAAGGAAGACGAAGAAGTAGTAGTTGACGATGACAGCACTACTCAGATTCAGGTTGACGTTGACAAAGTTTACAATGACGAATAGTGTCCTGCAAAATCAGGTTGGTTTTGCAATAGCCTATATAAGGAGAAAAAAATGGCTGAAATAAGCGCTGGTGAAGTAAAAAAACTTCGTGAAAAAACAGGCGCCGGAATGATGGAATGTAAGAACGCCCTTGTGTCCACAGACGGCGATTTTGCAAAGGCGGAAAAACTGCTCAAGGAAAAGGGACTTGCCGCTCTTGAAAAGCGCGCGGGCAGGGCAACCAACGCGGGCAATGTAATTATCAAAATAAAGGACGACGGTTCGCAGGCAGTATTGGTAGAGCTTTCTTCCGAAACGGATTTTGTCGCGCGTAATCCTGATTTTATTAAATTGGGCGAAGAGATAGCGGCAAAAGCTCTGGAAAAGGGAGCCGCCGCGCCTGATGACGAGCTTAACGGCATGGTAACAGACCTCGCGACCAAAATCAGGGAAAACATGGGCCTTAAACGGCTGTGTCTTGTAAAGGCTTCTTCCAACGAGTACCTTACCCGGTATATCCACGGAGAAAACGATATCGGAGTAGTTGTAAAATGCGAGTCCGACAAACCTGAAATCTTTAAAAACGAAGATGTTAAATCCTTTATCTTCTCGCTGGCATTGCACATAGCGGCGTTCAATCCGATAGCGATTGATCGCAGCAAAATCGATCAAAACTGGCTCAAGGAACAGGAAGATATTTTCCGCGTTCAGATGGAAAAAGATGAAAAGCTCAAAGGCAAACCTGAAAACGTACTAAAGGGAATCCTTCAGGGCAAAGTTACCAAGTACCTTAGTGAAATCTGTCTTCTTGAACAGGGTTATGTGAAA
>LIUH01000089.1:1476-1807 GCA_001462225.1 Fibrobacteria bacterium GUT31
TGTGAAAGATGAAAAAATGACAGTTGCCAAGGCTATCGAAGAATGTGCTAAAAAGGCCGGAGCCAAACTTGCTGTAAACGACTATGTTTACTACAAAGTGGGAGCTGAGTGAGGTTATATGCAGGATGTCATTTCATCTAACGAAGATCGGATGAAAAAAACGGTGGTAAACCTGAAAGAAGGGTTTGCCGCCATCAGAACGGGAAGGGCTTCCGCCTCTCTGTTTGACAGAATACGCGTGGATTACTACGGGGAAAAATCACCTTTAAACCAGGTGGCAAACATTTCCATTCCGGAAGCGCGGCTTATTGTAGTTCAGCCGTGGGATAAA
>LIUH01000089.1:1934-15429 GCA_001462225.1 Fibrobacteria bacterium GUT31
GGATAAAAACCTTATCGGTGAAATCGAAAAGGCAATCCGCGCTTCTGAATTGTCGCTTAACCCTTCAAACGACGGCAAGGTAATCCGCATTTCCATTCCGCCTCTTACAGAAGAAAGACGCAAGGAACTTGTCAAAGTGGCAAAAAACCAGGCAGAACAATCAAGGGTGGCAATCCGCAACATACGCAGGGACGGCAATGAGGAACTTAAAAAACTTTTAAAGGACTCAAAAATTACCGAGGATGACGAAAGCAAGGGAGCGGCGGAACTGCAAAAACTTACCGACAGCTATATAAGCCAGGTAAACCACGTTCTGGAAGAAAAAGAAAAAGAAATAATGGAAGTGTAATGGAGAACGCGGTACCGGTTCATGCAGGCATCATTATGGACGGAAACGGCCGCTGGGCACAGAGGCGCGGACTTGTCAGAACACAGGGTCATCTTGAAGGATTAAAAGCCGCAAAGAGGATTACAAAAGCGGCAAGCGATCTGGGAATAAGATATTTGACTCTCTATGCCTTCTCTACCGAAAACTGGAAACGTACTTCAGAAGAAGTAGGTTTCATAATGGGCCTTATAAGACAGTATCTGAAATCGGAATTTGATTTTTCAAGGAGAAACCGTATTCGTGTCCGCTATGCAGGGGATTTTGAAGGATTACCGACAGATATTCAAAAGGAAATTACAGAAACAATCGCGCAAACCGCGGACTATAACGGAATGCAGGTTATTCTCGCGATTAATTACGGCGGCAGGGACGAAATTATACGGGCTTTTCGCAGGCTCACCACAGCACGTTCGTGTGAAAGCCAGTTTACCAGTCTAAAAGAAAACGATATTACAGAGTTTCTGGATAATCCCGACGTACCGGATCCCGATTTAATAATCCGCAGCGCCGGCGAATACCGGACAAGTAATTTTCTGCTTTGGGAAGGCGCCTATTCGGAACTGTACGTTTCACAGAAACTCTGGCCGGATTGGGATAAAGAGGATTTGGAAGCGGCTATCGCCGATTTCAGCGGCCGCCAAAGGCGTTTTGGCGGCGTTCTTGAGGGTAAAAATGGATAATCGTGCGGGTAAATTGACAGAAAGATTATTGGTGTTTTTTCTCGGAATTCCGGCGGTTTGCGCCCTTGTTTTTTTGCTTCCTTTTTACAGGCATCTTCCATTGAATATAGTTGTAATTCTCTTTTCCGCGGCAGGCGCCGTAGAATTTTCCGCGATGCTTGAAAAAAAGCTCATCCGTATATCAAAAATCGAAGCCTTTATCCTTGGAGCTCTTTTGCCCTTAGCGTCAACATTAAACGTAAGCCTTGACTTTCCAAACTGGATAATTCCCGTAACGCTTATGACAGGCGCGTTATGGGCTTTATTGTCACATGTTTTTTCAGGGCCTGGGGACGTGGATACAATTATCTACCGCCTCGCCGGATGTTTTTGCGTAATGTGTTATCCCGGTTTCTTCATGTATTGGATGGTACGGATGCATATATGGGAAAATTCAGGCGCCGTAGTTTTTCTATTTTTATTAATAACGTTTCTAAATGATTCCATTGCATGGCTTTTTGGAACGCTCTTTGGCGCGAATAACCGCGGAATAATTACTGTAAGCCCGAATAAAAGCATAGCCGGTTTTATCGGCGGATTGTTCGGTTCTGTGGTAATCTCCATCGGCGCGGTACTATTAGTTCCTTCAGTTTTTTCGGTTTCTGGATCTCCCGTTTCAGCTTTGCTGCCAAAAGCAATTATACTCGGCGTATTTACCGGCATTTTCGCCAGCCTTGGTGATTTGGCGGAATCGGCGATAAAAAGAAGCTGCGATGTAAAGGATTCAGGCAATTTAATGCTTGGACGCGGCGGAATTCTTGACTCTATTGATTCTGTAGCGATTGCGGCTCCTGTATTCTTCATGTTATACAACATATTTTTCTACAGCTTCCGATGAAAAAACGTATCGCCGTCCTTGGAGCGACAGGTTCCATAGGGAAAAGTTCGCTTGATGTCATTTCACGTAACAGAGACGACTTTGACATTGTGCTTCTTGCCGCCCGTTCCAGCCGCCGCGCTCTTGAACAGTTAAAAAACGAATGGCCTTCCGCCGTTTGCGTACTCTGTGAGGAAGCCTATGGTAAAGAAAAACTCCTTGACGCTATAAGCAGCACTCAGCCCGATATAACGATAAACGGCATATCCGGCAGCGCGGGGCTTGAACCCTCTCTGGCGGCAATAGAGGCGGGCTCCTCTCTCGCGCTGGCAAACAAGGAAACCGTTGTCATGGCCGGGCAGCTTGTCTTCCGCCTGGCAAAGGAAAAAAACGTAAAAGTTATCCCCGTAGATTCCGAACACTCGGCTATTTTTCACCTGATTGAGGCTGAGGCTGAGGCGCATACCCCACCTGACGGACAAAACGCGGACGCGGCCGACGTTGAGAAAATTGCCGAAATCATTCTGACAGCTTCAGGCGGACCGTTCAGGAAACTGAGCCGCGAAGAGATGAAAAGCGTAACAGTGAAGGACGCTTTGGCCCACCCCACATGGAACATGGGACCAAAAATAACGGTTGATTCGGCTTCTATGGCAAACAAAGGCCTTGAAATAATCGAAGCGTGTTCCTTTTTCAACATGCCGCAGGAAAAGATCAAAGTTGTAGTCCATCCGCAAAGCATTGTCCATTCCATGATTCGCCTGTGTAACGGCGTTTTTTACGCTCAGCTTTCAAAACCCGATATGCGCCATCCGATTCACGACGCTCTTTACTGGCCAAAAACAGCTCCTTTAACTCTTGATACTTTGAACTTTGACTCTCTTACACTGGAATTTGAAAAACCCGATGCTGAAAAATTCCCCATGCTGGACCTCGCGAGGGAAGCGGCAAAACGCGGCGGACTTTATCCCTGCGCCTATAACGCCGCCAATGAAGAGGCGGTTTGTGCGTTTTTGGATCAAAGGATTGGTTTTCTTGACATAGGCGGAATAACGGAGCGCGTTCTGGAAAAAAACTGGCCATTGCATTACAACGATAAAGAAACGGTATTAAAAGCGGATACGGACGCCCGTTTGGAGGCTGTAAATCTTATTAAAAAAAGACTATCATAAAAACAGGATAAAATATGTTGTTAATAAAAATCATACTTGGACTTTTGGGGCTTGGAGTCGTAGTATTTGTTCACGAACTCGGACATTTTCTGGCCGCGCGTCTTGTAAAAATTGACGTGGATGCGTTTTCTATCGGATGGGGAAATCCAATCTGGAAAAAGAAAATCAGAGGGGTGGAATACCGGCTTGGAATGTTCCCTGTCGGCGGATACTGCAAAATGAAGGGCGCCGCCGATTATGGCACAGCAGAATATAAAGAAGCGTGGGAAAATATGCGTAACGGCGTCAAGTCCGAAAGCGGCTCGTACCTTGCGGCAAGTCCTGCCGCCAGAATTCTTGTCAGTTTTTGCGGGCCGTTTTTCAATTTGATATTCGCGGTTCTTTTGCTTTCCGTTTTATGGGGCGTTGGTTTTGAAATAAACACTCTGGAAAACAGAATCATTCTCGCTTCGGAAATAGCGCCGGGTGAAATCTACCCCGCAGACGACGCCGGGTTTCAAACGGGCGACCGCATTATTGAAATCGCGGGCCGGGAAATTTCCTACTTCCATGAAGTGCAGGAAAACATCGCGCTGAATCCGGAAAAAGAGCTTCCTGTAACAGTGGAACGAAACGGGGAAATCCTGCAATTAAACGTTAAGCCCGCTCTTGATAAAACAAGCGGCGCCGGCAAAATAGGCGTCTATTTCTGGACAGACCCCGTTATAGAAAGCGTAAAACCGGGAAGCCCTGCGCAGCGCGCGGGTCTTGCGCCGAAGGATGTAATCACAAGCGCAAACGGCGTAACGTTACGCAACACTCTTGATCTCACTAAAATCGTCGGACAGGAGCCGGATAATCTTGTTCTGGAATACAGGCGTAACGGTTCTTCAGGACAGGTACAATTCAGCCGTGATGATTATATAAACGATCTTGGCCTTACATGGGCTGTTGTAAGTTACCGTACTCCGAGTCTTTCGTTTCCATCCGCCGTAGTAAAGGGCATACAGGAAAGCTGGAAGACGCTGACTGCTTCCGTAAAGAGCCTGCGGCTTCTTTTTATGGGAATTGATCTTACACAGGCAGTCTCCGGGCCTGTGCGGATTACATACATGATTGGAGATCTGGCAACTCAGGGTTTTGGACAGGGGGTTGGAATCGGACTGCGTTATATAGCCGAATTTATAGCCTTAATATCCATAGCTCTGTGCATAATGAACCTGCTTCCCCTGCCGATTATTGACGGAGGCATGATTGTTCTTTTTTTTGTGGAGATGATACGCGGAAAACCGGCGCACCCGAAAGTAATTTCTGTTTTTCAAACCTGCGGAATGGTAATCATTTTCAGTTTGCTGGTTTTCGCGGTTTTCGGAGATATATTGTACTTTGTACACCGCTGACCATGCCGTACCGGATATTTTGAAATGAAAAACACATTTTCTTTTAAACTGTTTATAGCTTCGGTTATAGTCTTTTTCGCCGCGGTACCGCTTTACACCAAGGACATCGCCGGCGGACACAGGGGTGGTATTACAGCGTTAATCCATAAAGGAAACGAAGTTATAAGCTGTGGGGACGACGGTTTTATCGTAATATGGGATATCGAACAAAGAGCCGCCTCTTTGCGTTTTCAGCTTACAACAAACAAAATAGAAGCCCTTGTTTCCAATCCACAGAAGGATGAGATATGTATTGTAGAAGCCGGCGGCCAGAATAACTACAGGATATCCGCATGGAATTACACACAAAAACAAAAACTGTTCTCTGTCCGTTCCACAGAGCCCGTAACTTTTATTAATTATTCGGCGAAAGGCAGCTTTATTATCGCCGGAGGTTTTAACGGTAACGTGCTTACTCTGCTTGATTCTGAAACAGGCCGTATAATTGACATTCCCGATATTCCGGAAGGGTCTATAGAGTTTGCGGTGACAGGCAGGAGCGAACGAAACATGCTGCTGTACCAGGGGGAACATGAAGACAATCTGTTTTCCGATTCGCCGCTCACACGTTCAGACAGAGGGCAGATACTGTATCTGGATTTGGATTCCGGCTCCATTACCAGCCATTTTCAGGCGCCCGGCAATCTGTCAAGTCCTGTCATTTTTAACAACAACAGTTTTATCGCCGGGATAAACTCAGACGGGCTGCTGCTTGTAGACGCCGCCTCGGGGGCAATATTTGACAGTATTGAAAATATGGACAGGAACGCCCTGCTCTACCCTTCTAAAAATGAACTTTACTGCCTGAGCCGGGAAAACGGAGAGACAGTATTATTCCGCTTTTCCGTTAACGCTAATAGGAAACTTGTTACGCGGCAAGAGCTGCCGTTGTCCTTTGACACGGATCCTGTTACTTCTTTCGCGTTTAACGGAAGCGCTGTTTTCGCTTCATCCAAGCGTGGCGGCCTTTTTCTCCTTGGGCCGCGCAGTACAATTACGCCGATGACACATAACTTTCAGACGCGGATAACGGAAATTGCCGCAGGGAAAGAAAACATCGCCTTATTGACGGAAGACGGCGATTTGTGTTTTATTCCCCTTGATTACCGCCTTTTGAAAAGAAACCAAAACATAACGCTCGTAAAAAAAGACGGATACGGAAGAATTACCCATTTTACCGCGGCGGACGAAGATCGATTCATGCTGTGGCAATCAGTTAATACAAGATACGCTGTGCAGATTGTTACGGCGGATCAGGGGTCAGCTTCCGCGAATTTTTTAACCGGCCGCTTTCCACTCAGGGCAATTTCTTCATTAGACGACGGCAACGGCGGCAAACTGCTAGTTCTTGACACCGCCGGTAATTTATCCGTGTATAACACGGATAAATTATCCTCTGGAGCGGTTTTTACTTTTTCCTCGGCAGGGACTGTTGACGCCGCTTTTGTCAACAATGAATATATAGTTCTCTGCCGTAGCGCGATTAACAATAACAGTCCGTTCCTTTTTATTAATTTCAAAACAGGAGAAACTGTTCCCGTTTTTTACGACGTGCAGACCGCCCTAACGGTAACCGCCGGAAGATCAGGTAACGTGTATGTCGAAGCGGCGGAACGTGACGGGGACGGATATAAAACGGCGGTCATCAGGCTTCCACTGGACCGCGGCAACGCTCCGGCAAAGATTTTTGAATATCCGCAGGAGGCGATCCATTTGTCAATTGCCGAATCCGCAGGGCGGCTTGCTATTGCATGCGACAGCGAAGGGGCCTTTTTTATCGCGGATGAGACAATCAACTTTGAAAGAACAAATGCTCTGCCGGTAAAATTACTGGGGCGCGACGGCTTTTTCCTCAGCCTTGACGGCGAAGGCAACATCGCGTGGCACGACAGCAACGGGAAAATACTCGCCGTTTTCAGCCTTCACGCGGATCAATGGATACTGCAAAGCGACAGGAAAATTTCCGGCAGGCTTTCGCGGCAGCCTGATTAATCTGGTACTTACGTTGGCACGACAGTGTTCATTGCGTATTGTTCTTTCTTGGCTTATCTGGAATATTAAGTTTTTCAGGCAGGGTATCCCTGAGCCTGATTTCTATTATTTCCTCCATCGCCACTATGACTAAGGGATATTCGGCTTTTTTCATTATTGACATGAGGTATTCTATCCGCTGTCGTTCGGGGTTACGGTAATACAGCGGCTTGGTTTCTTGTGCAATACCGTAGGCCAGCCAATCCAAGGATATTTCAAGAATTTCGCAAGCTTTTACAGCGAGGTCAAAATCAAGATACTGGGTTCCGTTGATGATTTTGGAGACGGCCGTCTGGGTAATATTGAGTTTTTTAGCAATATCTGACTGTTTGAGATTCCTGAGCTTTATGGCTGCCGCCAGCCGTTCTCCGTAAGTTTGCTTCATTTCCGTTATTATCGCATAGACCTAGAAAATAATCATTCGTACTTGACCTTAGTTTCTTGACTTTTTATAATAGAATATGATATTCTATAAAAGAATACTATAACAGAATATATGGAGGTATTTTGGATAATTTCAGCCTTGACCACTACGGGCCTATGAAAACAGCCCTTAATGAGCTTGGTTTCATAGTGGATTTTATCGAGAAACAGGCTCAAAAAACGGTAATTACCGTATCTCGGTACGAAAAGGGCTATAAAAGCCCTGTATCTACTGAAGAACATGTGGCAAAGGGCAATGAAGTCCCAAGAGGGTAAGGTCGTTAACAAATGGCAGGAGAATCCTTACAGCTTAGGAAGGAAATTGAGAGGTTTAAGCTATCAACCATGAAAATAAGTGAAAAAATCAACAGTGTCAGTGACATTTGGCGAGATAATAATTATGCCTCGTTACAAGCACAAATAGGTGAATTAGCTAAAAATTCAAAAACTGTTGTTGAGAGCGGTGAAAAAACTTGTTCAAGTATAGATAAATTTTTTGAAATTGCGGCAGAGAAAGTTTAAAAGGGTGAGAATATATGTCTGAAGTTAATGTATCAAAAGAAGCTCTTACCAAAATTAAGATCGCTTTAAATGATTACAATTTAGATATTTCCGGTTTCTCGGAAAAAATAGAACAACAATCATCCGATGTTTCTAAATCCGTTGAATTTGAAATGAAAAAAATTATACAACAAATCGATGATACTACAAATACTATAAATCAATTAAAAAGCAGAATCAGGGAACTCACTGATAAAATTAACCAAATTAATAATGAAATAAAAACAACATCTCAAAAACTTGAATCTACAGAATATAAATTAATTGAAAAACAAAACGAGGCAGATAATCTCAGAAGGAATATCTCTGAACTTGAAGAAGCTGCCGCAGAAGCAGAAGGCGAAGTAAAAGCATTCATTCAAAAGCTGATTAGTCAATTACGAAGCAAATTATCTCAAATAGAATCAGAGATAAATCTTTTGCGAAATGAAATAAACAAACTCAAAGAATGTATTTCGCAATTGAAGCAAAAAATAAATGAAGCTCAATCAGAAAAAGCGAAAAAAGAAGATGAGCTTCGTGTTGCAGAAAAGTATTTGGACAGATTGAAAAATAAACATGAAAGAATGAAAACTGCTTCTGGAAAGCTGAATGATAATATGAACATTATGTTATCAGCTTCAAAATCATTTGAAACGCGGGCAGTTTCTAAAACAGAACAAAGCGTAGGCAATATTGAAAAATGTATTACCGCTATTGATTCATATCTAAGCGGATAAAAAAGAGTAAAGGAGAATATTTGATATGACAAGTGCTTCGGTTAATTTAGCTATCGTAAAAAACGCACAGTCCGTCTGTAACGAAGGTATACAGGATTTAAATAGGCTGGCAGCAAGCTTACAGCAACACTACTTACAAGCGGGAGAGAAATGGAAAGACAGTAAATACGCACAGCTTGGCGGTATTGTTCATGAATGTTCAACTGCTTTAAGAAAACCAATTCAAGAACTAGTTGATTGTTTGAATAAGTTAAAAGGAATTGAAGGAGCGCTTTCAGAATACGAAAGCACGAATTTGTAATTCGTTAATTATTACTAAAGGGGGATATTATGTCCAATGTAAATGCTTCTGCGGAAGCAATAAGAGAAGTTAAATCAGGATTAAAAGGAACGATAAGTGAACTTCGTGGTGCGGCAGCTAAAGTACGTTCAGTAGGATCTGAGGGATGGAATGATACGCAGGGGCAAGAATTCCATGCGTTAATGCAAAAAATTGCACGGCTTGTTGAATCGCCAATTGATGCCCTTCAAGCGGCGCAGCCAAAACTGGAAAAATTGGCGCAATCGTTGGATGAATACCATCGAGTTAAATTTAATTAGGAGGAATCCACAAATTAAACTTGGTCTATACGGTTTTACCGTTAGATATAAATCAAACTAAAGGAAAGTAGGAGGAGATTAAAATGGCGAGTGGAAAATGTTATCACCATCCTTCAAAGGATGCGGTGGCGCAATGCAGCGAATGTGGAAAAGGTATCTGCAAAGATTGCTACGATTCGTATGGCGCGGGTATGGGTGCAGGGAAAGCACTCTGTTTTGATTGTACAGAGGAGATGGTAAAAGATCATGCGGCAGATATTGCAGCCTTTAGGAGGCAAGTAAAAACAGAAATAATTCTGATGATTATTGGGGCTGTTATTGGATATATCCTTGGTGTATGGGCGTTCATAGGTGATAACGGTTCTATGGCCTTTGTTTCCGCTTTACTTATTGCTTGTCTTGGGGCTTCATTAGGAGCTTTAATAAAAGTTGGTAAATTTATTAAAAGAATAATACCAGGTGATGCTGGTGACGTTATTGCTTATCTTGCAGCATGTTTTCTCGCACCTGCTTATCCTTTTATTACTCTTTTTGGCTTCATTAAGCGTAATAAACAAATAAAACAGGCAGATGAAGTTATCGCTAGTGATGAGAATATTCTTCGTAACATGAGAGATTACTTTGCTTATACCCAGACTATGGAGAATAATGTCGGTGTTGATTTAACAAAACTTGCCGATCAAGGCGGCGTTTTGTTTGAAAACACATATGCTCAGACAGTTATTAATAAAGGCGAGAAAGAGGCTCAAGCCGAATTGCGACAAGGTATGGTTACAATTGCCGCTAATGGCGAGATTGTCAGAAGCTTCGATGTTAAACCGAAAAATAAGGCGGCGTAATTTGGTGGCTATATGAGCAGTGTAATTAAAAAGAAAAGAAAAACACTGCTGGAGAATATACTCGGTAAAATAAAACCGAACCTTTCGTCAATTGAAAAGAGGGATATTAAATGCAATATCCCTCTTAACGATGCACGGATTGATGATGTTGAAATTGCCATTATTACATCAAGGCGCAATGAGTTACGAAATGTTAAACATGGTAATTCAGACGCAATTGTTGTATTTGGTAACAAACAAAACATAAATTATTAGGAGGTTTTTATGAGTGCTGATGCAGATGCTGTCGCAGCAAGAAGACGCGCTTTAGCGGAAGCATTAAGGTCAGGGGAAGATGTCGTTGTTACCCCATCAGGTGAAGTTGAATTTCAAAACGAAGCGGAAGAACAGGGGCATACAGCTATCAAAGTACCTGATGGTAAATTAGCAATGGGTTTTTATTGGTATCAAAATGACCCCGATTTATTAGAAGCTGAAAAAATGGCAATGGCAAAATTTTTTCCTTCTTTTAAACTTTATCAATTGGAAGATGGTTCGGGAAGGCTGTATTGGAGAGGGAAAGTTCAACCTACTGGAAAAAGCGGTATGGTTTGGGATTTGATGCTGATTTATAAAAACACCCATCCCCAAGCTGAAGAAGGTATGTATGGCGGATCAATTCAAATCCTTCCGGTAAAACCCAGATTAAAAGACATAGCTGAACAGTTGCCAATTGACAATGAAAAAGGTTTGGGATTGGGTCTTCCTCACATTTACCGTAGTAATTTTGGTCCCAACGAAGAATACTTTATATGTACCGCTGATCCTAAGTACTTCAAGGCAACACAAACCCGCTCCACATCAGCAGCTTCTTCTCTAAGTTGGGCGTGTAAATGGATAATTCTGTGTGAAATGTGGCTTAATGGTGAAGTGAGTGATAATCTTGCAATAGAAGGCGTATATTAGGTCATTATATATGCAGGTAATTTTTTCAAACCGTGCATATTTAGCGGTTGTCACGGAAACATCAGAAAAGATTAAGACAGAAACAGGCGGTATTTTCTTAGGCTGCTACGAAAACGGTATTTGGTATATCATAGAAGCAATTGATCCGGGTCCAAATTCTGTTTTTCAGGCAGCTTATTTTGAATATGACCAAAAATATACAGAACATTTAATTAATAAATTATCACTGATGTATAACGCTAAATTATCCTTAATAGGACTTTGGCATAGACATCCGGGTTCATTTGACGAATTCTCATCAACTGATGATGGAACTAATTCAAATTACGCTAAATTATCTGCAAATGGCGCAATTTCTGTTTTGGTAAATATTGACCCTATGTTCCGTATAACTCCATATCATGTTGCATGGCCTCTTAAATATTCAAAAATTACATATAAAGTCGGCGATGATTTGATACCAAAAAACTTGCTTCAAATGAAAAATATAGAGCAATCATTGGATTATATTAATAATTATGCGAATAAATCCTATATCAGAACAAGTTCCAATGAAAAACCACAGTTAGATTTTGTACGCTTGCTGGATGGAATAAAGGAAAAATTACAAAGAGTAACATTATCAAAAGATGATTTTTCTATGGATGAAGCTGAAAAAAATCGTGATTTTCTTATTGAATCATTATTAGATGACATCTCATATTTTACTGAAATACGAAAGCTCGCCTTAAATGTTGAGCAAAATAAAGGGGCTTTATGTTTATCACATAAAGGAACAAATAATGTTGTTACAAGAATTTACTTTATTTATATAGCACAGAAAAAGCAAATTATTTTTACTTATGGTGATGATTGTTATTTATATAATTCAGGTTTATTTGAAAACTTATTGGCTGATTTTAACCCTGTAGATGTCACATTTAAATCAGGTTTAATGCGTGCATTAGGTTTGTAATTAGGAAACTGGGGGAATAGAAATGAAAAAACAGAAAATAGTTAAAACGGTTTTCATATCTGACACACAGATAAAAAATAGAACAGAAGGATATATATTTGGTAGGTATTATAAAGAATCAGGAATATTTAACGTTTTTCCTTCTGAATTATCAAATAAAGGTGAATCTCTTGGAAAAATATTAAAATTAGGCAGTGAGTGTAATAAAAGTAAGTTATGCGGCGTAATTACAGATACAGGCATTGATTTTTACAGTTATGGAAAAAAAATAAAATGCGAGGTTTACAGCCTATATCAAAACATTTTTTCTCGTAATAAAGGAATATTAGAATCCGATGTAATGGAGCAAAAACGAGCCATTATATTGGGCTGCGGTTCTGTAGGCAGTCTTGTAGCGCTGGAATTAGCACGGGCAGGCGTAAAACATTTTATTTTAGTTGATGCTGATATATTGGAATATCATAATATTTGCCGTCATCAATGCGGAATTGAAGATGTCGGGGATTTCAAGGTTTATGCGTTAAAACGAAAAATATTAAATATTAATCCAAGCGCGGAAATACTAACTTTTGAAGGCATTGTTCAAAACTTACCGAAAGATACATTAGATTCATTCTGTGTTGCAGGAAATACAGTTTTCATAGGATGCGCTGATAATCGCATAGCAGATGTTTATATCAACAGGATTAGTATTTATTTTAAATCATCTTTTATATCAATTGGTTTCTGGGAACGTGCTTTTGCAGGAGAAATATTTTATCATGTTTATGGAGAAGATATGCCGTGTTATGAGTGCGCTTTAGGAGATGGCAGCGGTCTTTCAGCTCGTTCAGAAGCAAATCATCATGTATATTCCAATCAGGAAGATACCGAAGGATTAAAATTTGAACCGGGCATATCAGTAGACATTAACTTTGTTACGTCAATTGGAATAAAACTTATACTTGATATATTAAATATTAATAATGATGGGTACATTCCCCGTCTGTTAAATAACCTATCGCAATATACTCTTGTATGCAATACAAGCGATTCTAATATTGGCGGTGAAATGGTTGGTATATTTAGTTATCCGTTACAAGTTACTACATCGTTGAGGGTTGGTTTTTCAAAAAAATGTGACAAAAAATGTAAGTATGAAAATTAATATATGCTATTTAAAGGGGTTTTTACATGAGTAATATAACTTATCAAACAATTTTAAAACTTATTAATAACATTAATTCATTTGCTGAAGAAGCTGACCAAAAAATACAGCAGCTCTGGGATAATTTTAATAATTCCAAACGGCGATTGGAAGAACAGTATAATCAATTTATGGGAAAAGCTTCTTCGGCGTATAACAATAGTACCACCGTAATAAAAAAGAAAGCCACGGCATTAAAAGAAAGTGCAGACAGAATTTATCAGGAAGTATTGACTTTGGATGCAACTCTTGCAAACGCTGATAAATATTATGTAAAAACAAGAGAAAAGAAAATTGAAGAATTATCACAAAGAACCGAAACGTCTATAATAGATGAAGCAGATATTTTTATAGCATTAGAAAAAGTGAAGGAACAATTTAAGATTATTGCGGTAAAATATTCAAAAGATAAATTACCTGCTTTGATTGATGGTGTTTCTTATGTATTTTCAAAACAACGAAAACAAGATTATGAAGACCTAATTATTTTAAAAAATACCTTAGAAATATTGATGGTAGAAATTAAAAAAGTAATTCCTGAGCTTATAAATGATTCTATTCAAACAGATAAAAGCAGTCATGATAAAAAAACATCTGAAATAAATTCTAAATATCAATCAGAAATAAATGCATTAAAAACCAGATATGAAAATAATGTTGAAAAATTAGCAGATGAAATTTGTGAACAACTAGACGCTATTCTGCCGGATAACTTATTATGC
>LIUH01000089.1:15493-16457 GCA_001462225.1 Fibrobacteria bacterium GUT31
GATAACTTATTATGCTCAATAAAGGAAATTAATGAACAATATCCAAATATATTTTCTAAAATAAATTCTAGTTTTAAAAATTGGTATGGAGATATTATTGTTGGATATATAGATTATCCGCTTGAATTATATGTTACTTCCAATATATTATTTTCACTTATTAAAGATAAATGCAAAGCCATCTTAGCACAAAACAAATTATTGCGTTTTCCTCTTGTTTTTTCATTAAGCAATGATTTTAACTTACTTGTAAAATATTCTAAGGATGTAAATCCAAGGAATCAATTTATAAGCTCTGTTCTTCAGAGTTTTATTTCGTCTGTACCTGTTCCAAATTTGGCACTTAATATAATTGATGCAGAAAATCAAGGATTTAATATTTCATCATTTTCAGAGTTTAGTAAAAAACTTCCTGCACTATTCAATGGAGGTATTATAACTTCAAATAAAGAAATAGAAAATACTCTTGAAAAATTAACAGTATATATAAATGAAAACCCACCTATTGAATTCAAAGACACATTTAATGGAATTCCTGATACAACTTCCAATGTTATGCCTTTCAATAGTACAGTTATTATCGACAATAATGATAATATACCAAAAATTAATGTATTGGTTGTATTTGACTCACCTGAATACTTAGGAGATAAGAATGTAGCCTTGATAAATAATATTATAGAAAAAGGAAGCAGTCGTGGTGTTTATACTTTAATGGGCTATACTCCACCATTAAACCAGTCTGGTAATATATTACCGCCTTACCATGAAAAATGCTGTGTAATAATTCAACAGGCAGTAGATATGTTTCTCTATTATAATCTGCGTGTAACATATAACGATTCTCTAGGAGGAAATGATTTATTAAAATATATAAAAGATTATTTACTTTTATATAGTAGTTTTTACGGGGATATTGCTTTACTTGATACCTCTGTTCGTGAATTAATAGCTGACAGTAATC
>LIUH01000090.1 GCA_001462225.1 Fibrobacteria bacterium GUT31
AGTCTATTGAATAAAGACAAAGATTTATTGGAAAAAATAAATAATCATATTAATGCTATAATCGAATTAAAAAGTTTTCGTTATAGCATTTGCGAATCATTTATTTTTGATAAGACTTTTAATGAGAAAACTCGTGAATACAATAAACAAGATGATACTATGTGCAATTTGAAAAATTTGGTATTGATTGCTTATTATAAGGAAAGAAATTCTGAAAAAATTGCATCTTATATTGAATCTTCTAAAAAGGAACATCCTGATTATGCTGAAATAAGTCATTACACTGGTGCATATTCGTATGTTTACACACATCTTTTAAATAAATATTTCGGAATGGAAGAACAGTTTTTATACAATAATAAAATTTATAATTTGCCAAAGCTTATTATAGACAATGCATCACTTACTAATTGTTATATAAGTATTCATGTAAAAGAATTGCAAGAGGTTTACCAAAATTATTCCAATATGCCATTTGAGGATATGCTGATGAATTTTTGTACGCAAAAAATGTTTATTGAACAAAAGAATAGATTTCCTATAGATATTCGTAATTTTTCGGAGTTAGCAAGTATCAGCGAAAGCGATAAAGATAATTTTAGGTTATTAAGTACAGATATAAGCAAGTTGTCTGACATTGATAAAAAAAATAAAACACAAATAAATTTATGTCTGCACAATATGTTTCATTATGGACAGTCAGATATATGTATTGTTTTTCCGTATATAAAGGCTACCAATGCTGCAACATATCTTGCCTTGATAAATTTATTGAGAAAAAATAAAGACAGCAAAGAAGAGGCGAAACGGATAGAAAATACTGTAGCACGGCAATTCAAGGATTTCCCTATATTTTCTGATGCTAAAATAACTACAAACGAGAAATTTGAGAATGGGGAAATTGATGTTGCTATATACAAAGATAAAACTTTGATTTTGATAGAGGTAAAATCAACTTACGGAATTATAAATTTTGAAGAAAGGTTCAGACATGAAAAACACTTAATCTACGCTGGGCAT
The DNA here is from genome assembly GCA_001462225.1 of Fibrobacteria bacterium GUT31. Taxonomy (GTDB): domain Bacteria; phylum Fibrobacterota; class Fibrobacteria; order Fibrobacterales; family Fibrobacteraceae; genus Fibrimonas. The sequence goes on from LIUH01000090.1 coordinate 1,021, forward strand.
CAATTAAACAAAATAATTAATGTATTACAAACGGATGCAAAATTGCTTGCAAAAATAACAGGAGACAATAACGTTGAATTTAATCAATTAAGATTAGAAACTTTGATTGTCAGTACATCTTTTGAATTTGACAACGAAAGATTTAGCGGACACAGAAAAATATCATTGCTGGAACTTATGGTTTGTTTGCATAACGACGCTTGTTATCTGATTGATTTTGATGAAATAAGCAAGAATTATTTAAAAAATGAAGGCTATAAGCCACACGAAATATATGAGAGACGATATAAAATAGAAGAGAAACTAGAGAAATTAGGGGAAAAACTGGGAAAAGAGTTATTACTTTATGATAATAAAGAACCTACAATGGATGATTTTTTCAGGATGTTGAATTCAAATATATGGGAGAAGGTTTTGCCATATTATCAAGAAAAATTATAAGAAGCTCCATTAAAAAGCTTTTGCATATAAGCTCAAATATAAGGAGCACAGTATGCAAATCATCTATAATTGGCACATTACCGAGCGTTGCAATTATTCCTGCAAATATTGCTTTGCAAAATGGAATAAAGCAGCAGAGACAGAGATTTATGAGGATTACGAGAAAGTCGAGAAAATCCTCACAAATCTATCACAAAAAGAAACTATCAGCAAATTGATAGGCAAAGAAGTTACTTCTGTGCGCTTGAATTTTGCTGGTGGTGAACCGCTAATGCTAAAAAAAGGTGTTTTTAGCAAAATAGTTATTAAGGCAAAAGAAATGGGATTTGTTACTTCCTTAATAACAAACGGCTCTTTGTTAAAATCTTGTCCAGATATACTGAAATATTTGGATATGGTAGGCATTTCAATAGATAGCTTGGATGAAGCAGTTTGCTTAGATATAGGCAGATGTTCCAATAAAAATTATATCTCTAAAGAAAAATTGGAAAATATTATTGATACAATAAAATCAAGCAATCATAAAATCAGACTGAAATTCAACGTTGTAGTCAGTAAATATAATTATAACATGAATATCGTAGAGCAACTACAGGCTTATGAACCTAATAGACTAAAAATTTTGCGGCAGCTTCCATTTAACGGCGAAGAAGGCATTACAGATGCGCAATTTGAGTTGTTTTTGAGCATAAACAGAAAATCTTTAGAAAAAGAGAATGTTGTTATCGAAAACAAAAACGATATTATTCAAAGCTATCTGATGATAGACCCACAGGGACGTTTTTTTCAAAATGGAAATGAGAAAGCTTATTGTTATAGCGATCCTATTTATGATGTTGGTTTGGAGCAAGCTTTTTCGCAAATCAAATTCGATAAGGAAAAATTCATGAGCAGATACAATCAATGAGGTGCTTCAAATGGCTAAAATTTGCTTTTTAATATCTTTAAAAAATTACAGACTTGCCGAGATTTTGTATATTAGCAAGCATGGAACAGGTTTTAATATAGGTATTTTATGAGTTGGCAGTTGAGGATGACATTGGAATATGATAACGGCAATCCTAAAGCCAAAAGAAATAAATTTCTATGCAAAATAGAGGAGCTGGAATATAGTGCCATGAGAAGATGGGATGCCTTGCAAGGAACCGGTGCTTAAAACAGAAAGACTGGCAGAAGGCTTTGGGGCATATTTTCCCTGGGATATAAACAAAATTCCAGCGGCAATAGAAAAACTAAAAGAGGCATAGAATCAGCTGAACCAGAGGTAACCGAAGAAGATATGTTGGAAAAATTGGATAAGATAATTTGCGATATGCTAAAACTACGCGATATAGTATTGGCAAAATGCAGCGGAAAAAATATAGACCCGGAAAAATGTTGAGTATTTTTTGGAAATTAATTTTGCTTTTTTGAATCTGGGCTTTTTGCTTTTTCCGCTCTTTTCCGTGTATTCGCTTTCTTCATCTTCGTTTTATTCTGATTCTTTGGAAAATCAATTTTTTTCAACCTTTCGTATTTAGTTCCCTCAGAGATTACTTCTGGCATTACGGAAGCACAATAGTACAATTTTTCCTCAAAATTATTAAATTTTTTTCTGCTTTTTTTGCAATACTCTTCAATCAATTCTTCGGCTTTTTTTATAAGAATAACATCTTTTTCCGTAAGGACAAAAACATATTCAGATGCCAACTCTGCATATTTCTGCGAATCTTCGGGCAATATCATATATAATTTTTCGTCTAAATGTTCATCTGCCCCTGCTGCTGTGGCATAATAACGTTGATATTGTTCTGAAGTCAATTCATAAAATTCGCTATCTTTAGGAACAAATCCTAATTTAAAAATTGCCATTACTCCACTGAGTGGAGCAAAAATATCAAAAAACGAAGACATACTTGGAATATAGAAAATTTGGCGAATTTTCCATCTGTAGAACCAGCCTCCATTGGTCCCTGGAGCATTATCAAGTATTCGAATATTGACCAAATGGAACCGGAAGATAGGAAAAAACTCAGTCTACTGCAAGTGTAACAATTATTTTCTTGTTATATCTTTTTAATCCAAAAGCCTGTTATGATATTTAGAAAACACAACCAAGGCAACAATCGCACCGATAAGTGCAAAAAGCATATCGGATTGAGCATCCCAATGGTAACCTTGAGTTCCCAGAAAATCTTCTGCTGACGCCCCCTGTATGGCAGATACCCACCACTCAATCAACTCATAAAAAGCACTAATCGCCAAACAGATGGATATAACAATAAAATTCAACCACTTTCCTTGTTTCAAGGGAGACATACGCAATAGTACCTCCCTTATCAACATCGCAGGAATAAATCCTTGTGCAAAATGACCTATTTTATCGTAATTATTGCGACTAAATCCAAACCAATCTTGCATCCAATATCCCAATGGAACTTTTGCATACGTGTAAATTCCTCCAATAGAAAGAATTACAAAATGAATAATCAACAAAATATAAATCAATTTCGTCAAAGGAAATCGTTTGTAGGTGAAAAATAGAATAGGAAACCCCAACAAAATAGGAAAAACTTCCAACACCCATACCATACGATCAAAAGTTAAAACAAATGAAGCAACCAATATAATCAGCGTACAAACTGAAAATAAAATCGGATAGTTGTGTTTATTTTTCATTTCTTCCATTGTTCTATTTTCCCTAGGATAAAATCAACTATACCTTGCATTTGCAGGTCTTATTTGCAAAGATAGAAATTTTTTACCCTCTGCCTTGGATTTTTCACAAAAACTAACCTAAGCATCAATTTCCACAATCTTATTCCTGCTCTTTTCTCCGCTGACGATTTTTACATTGCTTTTTGCTACCTTGAAATGCTTTGCCAGAACTTCCACAACTGCTGCGTTAGCTTTTCCATCTATAGGCGGGGAATGAACGAAAATTTTATAGGAGCCGTCTGCAAGCTGCTCTACGGCTTCTTTGCTGCTTTTAGGTTGAATTTTAACGGAAAGTTTCATTTATACCTTGCATTTGCGGGTCTTATTGTAAAGATAGAAATTGGTATCTTTTACACATGGCAAAAAACATATTTGCTTTTTTATTTAGCGTTTTATTCCTATTCGCTTGCGGTGAAGTTTCTACTTCATATGAATCTTCTTCGTCTCAATCTAGTTCATCTGTATCTTCTTCATCCCAGTCTTCTTCGTCTCAAACGAGTATTTTAGATGCTGTTCAAGAAATAGGAGAATACACTACTAAAGATTCCGTTGCTGCTTATATTTATAAATTTCAAAAATTACCAAGTAATTATGTAAACAAAGCCACAGGGCAAGAGTTATACGAGGCACAAACAGGAAATACTTGGACTAAATGGAATTTTAATCCTTGGCAAATTTTAGGTGTTATGATTGGAGGTGATTATTTTGGCAACAATGAAGGTTTATTGCCAACTGATAATTATAAAGAATGTGATGTAGATTACCACGATAGCAGCAGAGGAACTAAAAGATTAGTTTATACAGAAGCCGGACTTGTTTATTACACTGCAAATCATTATGAGTCATTTATTTCGATTTATGGGCGATAGTGTTTTAAATAGCATTAATTTCCACAATCTTATTCCTGCTCTTTTCTCCGCTAACGATTTTTGTCCCATTAAAAAGGGCAAAGCCTTTCCCTAGTTCCAACCGCCTTCGGCCGAATATGCAAAGATTTACAACCCGAACATTGCTATTACCTACAATGTGTCCGAAAAACTCTTTGCAGCAAACAAAAACTTACATTAAAAAATCAATTTCCTTTTCCAAAGCATTTTTCGCAAACAACAATATATTCAAAAAGCATAGTATTAGCTGTTTTGCCGGATTCGTTAGTTGGTGAATTTCTGCTTGGCATGGATTTATTGCTTAAAAGCCGCTTGTATGTTATTAAATGTCTAAATCCGTTTTCCTCAAATTTTTCTGCTATAAACTGATCGGTAGGGAGTTGAATATTTTTCACTGTTCTATTGCCAACCACATAAACAGATTTTCCGCCTTGTTTAATACTGTCTGCAACTTGCTTTATGGAGTTTTCCAAATCATTGTAAAAAGCAGAAACTTCCAATGCTCGCTTTTCATTTGCTTTTGAAATTTGAGAAATGTAATCGGCTATAATTCCGGTTTTTAAATTCTCTTTATTCTTTGCTCCACCCATTAACATTCCATCTATTTTCCTTGCATAGTCTATGCCAAGCCATTCGTTTGAAAGCGTGGAAAATTGCCCATAAGCAACAGTTGTTCTTGAATCGCCATAAGGCGGGCTTGTTAAAACTACATCAAAGCTATTTTGCTTTGGCTTAAATTTTGAATATTCCACATAAACATTATTAGTTATTTTCGGGTAGTAAAAATTTTCATAAAGAGTAATGGTTTCTTCTAGTTTCTTAAAATAAATTCCTATAACATTAGGATTAAATAGCAATACATCTTCTTGTTTCATTTTAAACAGTTTAAATTCATTGTTTCTTGTATATGAGCAATCTCTAACCGTTTCAGAAAAAGGAAGTAAAAAGAAATTACGGATATTTTTGTTTTCTATGGAATAAACAAAATACCTTATAATTGCCAAATTTGCTGAAACATTTTTTGAAAACCAAAAATCCATGTTTGTTACATTTGGAAATTCTAATCGCTCTAAATTACTTTCTTTTTTCAAAAATTCAAAAATATTATTTCTAATGGTTAATTTTGTTTCTTGTAAGTCTTTTATATTCACCTTTGTGAATTTAACTTTTGAAATCAATATGGCAAGCGGATTAATGTCAAAACCTCGCATTTCCGTCATTCCATATTCTAAACCACTCGCAAAAGATGAACCGGAACCGCAGTAAGGGTCAAGCAAGACACCTTTTGTTGCCTTAAATTCTTTCAAAATATCTACGCCTATTTGCGGTAGCATTGTCGCCGGATATTTATGTAAATTCGGGTAAAGGCTGTTATAACTTTGCCCGGCATAATCGTATTTCTCGTTTCTAATAACTTGATATTTCATAGCTTTTCATTTACAAAATTTGGTAATGTCGATAATTTGCAAATAAAATCCGAATCTATATTTTTTGCGATAAATGTTTTGTCAAAAAATTTAAACATGCCTCGTTGTTGCGGATTATTTATTTCATTATAAAAATTAACTGTCGCAAAACATATTAATGGCATAATTTTAGTTTCATAATGAATCTCATATTTCTCTCTTAATGTTTTTGCAGAAGTAGCAATTTCCATTAAAAGTTTCCATTTGTAAGTTTGCCCGGCACGTTCTCGCAAAGAAGTTTTAAGAGAAAGTATTATGCACTTTTTTAATGTCCCGTCTCCGTTTATAGAATATATAACTAAATCACAATCTGGCTTTTGCGTTTCATTTCCTATTTTTATAGTAGAAATTTCCTCAAAATTTGGGACTTTTGATTTTTGGCTTGTGATAAAAATATCCGGACGAATATTACCGACAATTTTATTTTTCAAAAATATATATTCTATTATTTTCGAAAAAGAATTACCTGCAATAGATTTTAGTGCTTGTTTTTCATCTTTTATTTCGCCAATCCTTTTTCTTTCTGCTAGAAATTCATCTACACTATTTTTTGATTCATTTAAAATTCTATAAATTTCATTGAAAGCATTTTTTGTAGCCTCTACTTGTGGCTGTTTGTTTTTTTGAATAAATTCATCGACCAAGTCAATGGCATAAATCATATATGGGGACCTTAAAATCCCCTGCAAGGATTGCATTTCAAAATGGTTTAAGGAATACATAATAGGAATATAGTAAATTACTGACGAGCATTTTCTATTTTTCCTCCATGATTTAGTTCCCTATGACGAATATCCGTGAGAATATATTGACCTTTAATATTTGAAACTTTCTTCTTTGGAAAGCAAATGTCGATTGCTGGAAAATTGTTCCAGATATCTTTGTCCGAAAATGTTTTTTTCATAAAAATAAATATAGATTATTCAAATCGGATTTTGATAAATTATTGGAAGAAATGGGTAGATAATTTTATCCCTTGATTACAACCACCTCCCCTCACTTAACAGCAAATTGCGAATACTCACCCCTTTAAAAGAGAATGTCTGCTCCGTGTTGCAAATAACAATGCCCGGCAATAACTGTTTTTCAAATTTCGTTTCATGCAGCATTTTTTGAAAAGCAAAAATTCCTTTGACAAAATCGGCATTGAAAGTTTCTGCGCTCTTTATCTCTATTGGCATGTAAAACCCATTTTGTTCCCATAAAACATCAACCTCGTTTCCTATGGAATCTCTAAAAAAATATAGCGAAGGTTTATGTCCCCTATTCCATTCATGCTTGACTAAATCCATCAAAACAAAATTTTCAAAAATCAAGCCTCTAAGCGGATGCCTCTCCAAAGTTTGCCGGTCTCTGATTCCCATTAAATAAGATGCTAGGCCGGTATCCGTAAAATAAAGTTTTGGTGTTTTTACAAGCCTTCTGCGAATGTTGCTGTGCCAAGGCATAAGTTCAAAAATAATATAAAGCGATTTCAAAGCGTTTGTCCAGTTTTTAATTGTATTTTGCGAAACACCTACATCGTTGGAAAGAGAACTGTAATCTATCAGTTGCCCAACCCTTGAAGCAAGCAGAACCAAAAATTTTTCAAACCTGGGCTTGTCGCTAATTTGAACAATGCTTTGCAAATCCCTCTCCAGATAAGTTGCGACATAAGACCTGTAAAAAGACTCTGCCCGTATTTTTTTTGCCAAAAGCCTTGGAAAAAATCCGTTAAAAATGAGTTCCCAAATATTTTTTGAAATACGCGGAATGCTGAGGATTTCTTCAATAGAAAAAGGGTAAAGCTCAAGCACGGCTGTTCTTCCTGCAAGGCTTTGGGCTACGGCTCCTTGAAGCTCCGGTTGATGGCTTCCTGTTAATATGAATTGTCCGTTTTTGTTGCTTTTATCTAAAATTCCCTGCAAATAAGACAGCAATTCCGGTGCTTTTTGAATTTCGTCTAAAATAGCTCCATTTTTATATTGCGATAAAAACGCCCTTGGGTCGCTTAATGCGATGTTTCTAATATCCGGGTATTCAAAAGATATGTAAGGCTTTTTAGGGAAGGCGATTTGCGCAAGAATTGTTTTCCCGGATTGCCTTGGCCCGAATATTGTCACTGCGGGGAACTCCTTTGCGGCAAGCAAAAGTTCATTCTTCAAATACCTGTCGAATTGTCTCATATTGTAAATATAGTAAAATTTTAACAAAATCGCCGATTTTTTTTGCAATTCTGCAATCGTATTGCGAAATTGCAAGATTTAGTGCCTATGGAAAACCATTTCTTGGGAAATCTCTCCGCTTCGCCTTGGATTTTTTACAAAAACTCTTAGTTTTAGGTTTGGAAAAATGGCAGAAGGTATGCGTTTATTTTTGGAAGAAAAGCATTCCCGTTTTGGAATTCGAGCTTCGCTGGAAAATTTTGGGGAACTGCAGGGAGTTAGGATTGTTCCGGTTTATGGGGTGGGGATAAATTTACAATCTTATTCCTGCTCTTTTCTCCGCTAATGATTTTTACATTGCTTTTTGCTACATTAAAATGCTTTGCCAAAACTTCCACAACTGCTGTGTTAGCCTTTCCGTCTATAGGCGGGGAATGGTTGCTCTACGGCTTCTTTGCTGCTTTTAGGTTGAATTTTGACGGAAAGTTTCATCTATACCTTGTATTTGCAGGTATTGCAAAGATAGAAATTATGAAATTTACTATAATTATCACTATGCAAGCGGATATAAAAGATATTTGGCTGGAAATAGAACGGAAAACGGAGCAGTTTGAAAGCCTGCATTTGCGGGATAATTTGGATTATGAAAAATTTGCAATTTATTCAATAATAACGCATTCAACCGCAATAGAGGGCTCAACTCTCACAGAACAAGAAACCGAACTGCTGTTTGAGAACGGACTTACCGCAAAAGGCAAACCATTATTGCATCACTTAATGAATACGGATCTAAAAGATGCCTATATGTTTGCAATGGAGCGAGCGAAAGAAAAACCCGTATTTTCGCCGAATTTTTTTAAAAAAATAAACGCTTTAGTTATGAAAAGCACAGGCAGCGTTTATAGTACTTCAGGTGGAAATTTTGATGCGAGCAAAGGCGATTTTAGATTATGCGGAGTAACTGCTGGGACAAGCGGAAAATCTTATATGAATTATCTGAAAATTCCGGAAAAAATAAATGAACTTTACGAAAATTTGAACAGAAAATTAAATGCAAATTCTCAAAGCCTAAGGGAATTATATGAAATAACATTTAACGCTCATTTGGATTTAGTTACCATTCATCCTTGGGCAGACGGCAATGGCAGAGTTGCAAGGTTGATAATGAATTTTTTGCAGTTCTATTTCAAAATTGTTCCCACAAAAGTCTTTTTAGAAGATAGAGCGGAATATATAGCCTCTTTGAGGGAAGACTTTCTAAAATTCATGGCTCTTGAGCATTTAAAAACTTTGGAGAAGGAGATAGTGTAGAGATTTTTCTACATTTACTCCATCATGAAATACATCACCAAAACCTCGCTCCTCGCCGTAATAGGCCTTTCGCTTTTTGCAAGCTCTGTCTTTGTCGGTTGCAAAGAAGATGTCGGTAAAAACAACACCGTATTGAGCAGTGAAAACATAAAATCGCGCTCCTTTTCCGAATTGTTCAAAACAGTTGACGTGAAAAACATACCCGGAGATGTATTTACGCTCATCAGCAAAGATTACGCCGTGCTTACCGCCGGCAATCCTTCGCACTACAATTCTATGGTTGCCGGCTGGGGTGGCTGGGGGACTCTGTTTAGCAAACCTACGACCTTCTTAATGCTGCGCTCAAATCGCTATACACTTGAGCTTATGCGTAAAGAACAAAAATACACAATGGCTTTCTTTGGCAATGAATACAAAGATGATGTTATATCTTTTGGAAAGCAGTCCGGTCGCGACAGCGATGAAAAAATGAAAAATACCAAACTGACCGCTGTGGAAACGCCCTCCGGTAATATGGCTTTCAAAGAAGCCAAATTGATAATTGAATGCAAACTGGTTCAAGTTACCACTGTTTCACCAGACGATTTCTACACAGAAGAAAGCCAAAAATTTGTTATAGATGCTCACGCTGAAACCGGGGATTATCATAAGGTGGTATTTGGGGAAATAACCAATGTTTGGGTTCAACTGTGAAACAAAATCTCCCCACAATTCGCAGTTCTGCCGCCGAATATTTAACCTTTGTAGCTGCCACCGGTGATGCTTCGCAAAGCATTTATTTTGATTTATGAGCAATAGTATTTTTCTATCTTCTCCTACATGTTCCAACAAGGCATACTAACTCTTTTTCATGGGTCTATTTATGAATTTGACGAAATAGATACCGCTTTTGGCAGGCCTTACAAAGACTTTGGAAAGGAATTTATAAAATGAAGATAACTAAAAAAAACATCCAATTTTGCATGGATACTTTAATGGCTATGGTGGCAGAGAAATATGCGAAAAAACATAAAATATCCGTAACCGAGGCTCTGCGGATTTTTATAGCTACAAAAACTTATGAACTTTTGGTAAACGCAAAATCTTATTTGTATTTGGAAACTGCTGAATATATTTTAGATATGTGGAAAGATGAACAAAATGAAGATTGGGAAAGATGGGGGCTTATATGAATCCTAAAGTTTTTATGCAGGCTGAAATAGCAAATGCTTTTATGAGAAAGCATAAACTAACCGCCAAAGATTTTCTTGTTTTGGATAAAAAGCGTAACATTTTGCAATTTATTGAAAAAGGCTACGAACCCTTTCATTTGATGGGAAATAAAGGCATACTAATTGAATTGGAAAAACTTTGTTCTATAGGTTGAATAAACTTTATTTCCCCGCCTGAATTGAATAGCGGGGAGAAATTTTTACTACATTTCCGAAAATGTCCGATTATTATTCCAAAGAATACCCTCAGGCAGTAGATGCCGAAATGTGGCTTTTGGGCGGTATTTTGCAAGATCCCAAGTCTTTGGGTGAAATTTCTCTCATTTTAAAGAATGGAGGGGAATTTTATCTGGAAAAAAATCAGGCCGTGTGGAATGCGATGGTTACCCTTTACAAGGAAGGTGACCCGATAGACGTATTGACTATTGCCAATGTGCTGGAAAAAGAGGGCAAGCTGGCACAAGTAGGTGGCAAAGACTACATTTTTTCGCTTATGGAATCCGTTCCCAGTGCGGCAAATGCGGATTATTACGCAGGAATACTCTTTGACAAATTCCTTTTGCGAAGCCTTATATCTTCTTCCCACGAAACAATAAAAGAATCTTTGGCCCCGGCTGCTATTGGCGAAGAAGTTTTGGAATCTGCGGAAAAACGAATTTATGACTTGGCTACCGGCCAAATAAAAGAAAACGCCTTGCCTTTTGGCGAAGTTGCCCACAAAGTTTTTAGCAAACTTGCAGTGCAGCAACGCAATGAACTGTCCGGTTGCCCAACTGACTTTGCGGAACTTGACATTTTAACAAACGGGTTGCAAAGGGCAGATTTGATAATTTTGGCGGCGCGACCATCCATGGGAAAAACTGCCCTTGCACTCAATATTGCCGCAAATGCCGCAAAGCGTGGAAAAACCGTGCTGTTTTTTAGCTTGGAAATGAATGCGGAGCAATTGGTAATAAGGGTGCTGAGTTCAATAGCGGAAATTGACCAAAGCAAAATACGGCATGGGAAAATGTCTTCTGAGACCATAAAGCGATTGCAGGCAAATGCAAAAGAAATAGAGAGTATGCCGCTTTTTATAGACGATTCAAGCGAAGTGCGTGCTTTTGATTTGCTTTCAAAATGCAGAGTATTCAAAAGAAAACACAACAACAATCTGGATTTGGTAGTGGTGGACTATCTGCAAATGATGAAGGTAAGGGGAGAGGCGGAAAACAGGGCGGTTGGCGTTGCGGAAAATTCCCGTATGCTGAAAGTGCTTGCAAAAGTGCTTGAAGTTCCAGTGTTGGCTCTTGCCCAGTTAAATCGAAATGTGGAAAATCGCCATACCGGAGGTCGTCCGCAGCTTTCGGATTTGCGCGATTCCGGCTCTATAGAGCAAGATGCCGATATGGTTTGGTTTATTCATCGCCCGGCAAAGGAAAAGGAAAAAAAGAAAGGCAGCGATGGTTTTGAACTTTCGGATGAGGAAAAACGCCAGGCCTTTTTGATAATAGCAAAGAATAGAAACGGTCCTGTCACAGATATTGAACTTGAATTTTACGGTGAATTTACTACATTTAAAAACCATATGCGTACATCTGCTGTTCATCCGGATGAAGTATATGACTTTAGCGGGAATTATCAATGAAGAATGTAGCCACATCGCTGATGCTCTCGCCAATTCTAAAAATAGGAAAAACATTAGTTGACGGTATTGCCGCCATAGGCGAAGTTGCTGTTCTTTTGCTTGCCACATTGAAAAGACTTCCGTTTTTGCCCAAGGTTATGAATTTAACCGTAAAGCAAATGGTTTCCATAGGCGTTTCCAGTTTGCCGCTTTTGTTTGTGACATCCATTTTCACGGGCATGGTTGCAACCGTGCAGGCGGAGTATCAGTTCAGGAATTTGGTTCCGGACAAATTTGTAGGCACTGCTGCGTGTAAAATGATTTTGATTGAGCTTGGGCCTATTTTAACCGCTTTGGTTATGGCCGGTCGCGTGGGAAGTGCTCTTGCTGCGGAAATAGGCACCATGAAGGAAAAAGAGGAGTTGGCGGCCTATGAGGTTTTGGGGTTGGATCCCCTGCGTTATTTGGCTTTGCCGAGATTTGTAGCGTTTTTTGTAATGCTTCCCGCTCTTAGCGTTATATCAAACTGCCTTGCGCTCATAGGCGGCTGGATTGTTTGTGTTCTCGCACTAGACATCACAAGTTACACCTATTACACGGGCATGCAGTATATGTTTGACATCAGGGATTTGTTTTCAGGGGTGTTGAAATCTTTTGTGTTCGGGACAATGATTTATCTTCTGGGTTATTATTGCGGATTGAAAGCAGGCGCGGGCGCAAAAGGCGTTGGTTTTGCCACCATGAATGTAGTGGTTAGTTCATGCGTTTCCATTTTGATTTTTGACTTGATTGTAGCGATGCTGATATTTAATTAATAAGCCCTTACCCAGTCGGTGCTATATTCAATTATATTGCCGGATTGCTTTAGCAAACCTACGCCTAATTCCTTTGCGTTTTTAACAACAAAGTCATCAAAAGACAAAGAGCCGAGTCCCAAATAAACATTGTATTTTTCATACATCGGAAACAAAAGCTTAAAATTGCGAATCTTTTTTTCTACCATTTTTTTGGGATAATCGCTTTGTGCCTTGTATTTTATTTCTATAAGGGCTATTGAAGTATCATTTATCATCACTATGTCGAATTGGTCCCTTATAATGGTACCATCGGGAGTCTTAATTTGTCCGCCGAAAAGTTTGCTTATGCTATCAAAATGCACATTCGCAAAATTCATGTTTTCTTCTAGCGAATTGTAAAAAATTTCCTCCGCAAACGCTCCATTGCTATCGCTTATGCCCGAAAGATTAATGCCAAGGTTCTTCAACTTGCGGTCGGTTTCTTTCATCTGCCGATCGGTTTTTTCCTGTTCGGCTTGCAAATTTTTAATTTGCCGATCTAGTTCTTTGCGATCTATAGTAAGACTTGCTACTAAATCTTTCAATTCCTGGTCAGTCATAGGACTCTCCTTTTTAAATTTTCCCTTCAAATATAATAAATATTCTTAAAAAATATACAAAAAAACTTGCGCATATATATTTTGCAAACATATGTTGACGTTATTACAAATTTTTTACAGATAATTTACAATAAATTTAAACTCTCAACTCTCAACTTTCAACTCTCAACTAAAAAATACCATCGCATTTTCTAATTTCCCCCAACAATGTTTCCCCGGGCGGCAATAGTAGTAGCATCTCTGCTGTGGGCTGGTTTTTGCTTTGCAGAACCGGAAGATTCCGTTACAAGAAGCCGGATTCAATATATTCCTTTGCCGCCGCAAACAGAACCGCTTAAAAGTTTACTCCCGCAAAAAGGAATTTCAGACGGCACTCCGCTGAATACAACTAAACCGACTATTGTGTATGAACACGGAATAGATTTTGAAAGCAGATCAAGCGTTGTACAGGCGGGGATTGCAAACAGCATAAACAAAAGCACTACGCCGCTTTGGAATGCCTATTACCCGGAACTCGCGGATTATTCAATGGATATGTTCGATATAGGGCTTAACAGGCTTTGGTTGAATTCTCTTATAGGGCAAAGAGGCGGTGGGGCAGACGAGCCGGCTGAAGGTTCTCTCTTTAATATATCGCTTCCTATGAAGATACCGGCTTGGATGAAAGATTACGGTTTTGACCGTCCGCAATTGTTATTGCAAGGTACAATGGACATTCGCTTGCACGGCATAGGCGTTGTGGATGATGCACCCGGCAGCATGGAAAACAGCTTGTGGCCGTCGCCGACGCTCTCTTATGTTCCCAGCTTTATTGTGCAGGGGAAAATCGGCAGAAACATTACGGTTGAAGTGAATTACACCGAAGGCGGCCTCGGTGTGAGAAACAGGGTTCGCGTGATTTATGCAGAGGCTACGCCCGGCGAATTTGAAGATTACATTTTGCAAAGGCTGGAGGCGGGAAACACCTCTTTGAGTTTATCCGGCACGGAGCTAACGGGTTATGCTGAGCAGCATCAGGGCTTGTTCGGAATAAAAGCGGACTGGAAATTCGGCAATTGGCGATTAACCACAATAGCCTCGCAAGATGCTGGCAGCCAAGAGAGCTACACCATAAGAGGCAAAGACGAGAGTACCGAATTTCAAATTCAGGATAAACAATTTACCGACCACAAATATTATTTTTTAACGCAGAGTATGCGCAGTGCTTATATAAATGCGAAAATAAACGGTGGTATGCCGCCGCGCTGGAATTTAACGGGCTTAAAAATTTACAAGAGAAGTCCGCTCAACAATAAAAACAATGTAGTAGATGCGGTTGGCGTGTATTTGCCTCCGGGGAGCAATACTCCTGCAAAAATCCAAGGTTTGCCGCTTACGGAAATGCAAAGCGGAACCGATTATGTTTTTGATGCAAATACCGGAATTTTGCGGTTAAAAAGCGGGGCGGCGGGAACGCTTATAGCTGCCTCTTGGAGCGGAGACGGCACAAGCCGCTCAACATCTGCGGTTAGAAACGGAGAAGAAGTTGTACTGATTCAATACGACGGCTCTACCGATAAATTAAAGGACATTGAAAAATTGATGCTGAGAAATACTTACAATGTCGGAGTTTCTTCGGAGAACTCAAACAATTTTATTTTGAGAATGAAAGACCGTTCGAGAAATGCGGTTGATTTTTTGAAAACTTTGGGAGTTGCGGATTCTGTAACCGGAGTTATTCTGACAAACGATGTATCTATTTTTTTGAAAGAAAGCGGCGAATACACCGGGGATATGCGGTTGCCTTGCCGGGACGTAGCTTGGTACAGGCGAAAAGGTTTTTCAAATCCGGAAGCGGTTGCAAGGGCGCGATGCTTAGAACCTTTAAGAAACGTAGATTCCTCTTCGGCAATGGCTTCGCTTTACACTCTGTCTGTCAATAGTTTGAGAAGCCTTTATCAGTTTCGCTATTATTTTGAAGCTGTGGGAAAACGCCGGCGGTCAAGCATAAGCGTTAGAGATCCTAGCAGCAGTTATTCGGTGGAGGGCGGCGGTTGCTTGGACATTGCCCCGAATTCGGAAAAATTAAAGGCCGGCTCGGAAGTGTTAGTAAGGGATGTTGATTACCAAGTGAATTATGAGCTTGGGCAAATCGAGTTGATAAGCGATCGAGCTTTGGATCCGAACAAGGAGATAACGGTCAATTTTGAATGCGAACCTCTTTTTGATCTTAAGAGCAAAGTACTTTTAGGTGCAAGGGCGGAATATCCTTTAAAAAAATTCGCTGAAGGTTCGGTTTTCGGCTTAACTGCTCTTTACAAAAACCAAAGCGTTGACACGGAAAGTCCAAGGCTTGGCGGCGAACCTTTTTCCGGGCTTTTGCTGGGAACCAATTTGCGTTTAAGGGACAGTTCCCAGATAATGGATAAGATTATAAACGGAGTACCCTTTATAGATTCAAAAGAAAAATCGAGATGGAGCTTTGAGGGCGAATTTGCCGCAAGCTACCACAACACAAATACAAGTTCGAGAAAATCCGCTTTGATAGACGATTTTGAATCAAGTGCTTTGAATTTGCAATTTCCGCTTTATAGGCTTATGTGGTATAAGGCAAGCCCTCCGGGTGGGGTTGAAAGCGACAGGGGGACATTCATAGACCACCTTGATCACAAACATGCAGGTGAATTTGTTTGGCACAGCAATACCTCTATGCGCAACCGGCAAATTTATATGCCGATAGGAAACAACGATGTGGATAATAGGGAAATCACAATTTTGAGTTTTCGTTTGCGGCCAAACGATAATTTGAGCGGAAAAAGCTGGGGTGGAGTTATGCGGCCAAACGGCGTTTATTATCAGGATTTATCGCAAAAAAGATACATAGAGATTGTTGTTAGAGGAAATGTGGGTTCCTTGTATGTTGACTTGGGTTCCGTAAGCGAAGATATAAACATAAACGGTTTTGAACCGGACGGATACTTGAATTCCGAAGCTGACCCCGGTACCACAGTGCCGCTTCACGATATGGGTTTGGGTTACGCTTCGGGAAGAGATGGAAAATTGCAAGTATGGGATTGTCGCTATGCTAATTATTGTACAAGTGCGGAGGTAAATAGTTCAAGTGTTGATAAATTCGATCCTAATTCGCTTAATTTAAGCGACCCATCAACACAAATAAACGGAACAAAAGGCAATGTCGGTGAGAAAACTTTTGACACCGAGGATATAAACCGCAATGGGCAGTTGGATACGGAGATTCGTTTTGTGCGCTATAGGATAGATTTATCCACGGAAGACGAAACAAAATTTGAAAAACTGCTAAACGGTTGGCGCAGATTTCGCATTCCGCTGGACCAGTATGACACAATAGTTTCCGGCACGGGAACGGCTCTGAATGATATTTTGGCGGAGGCCATTTTCACAAAGCTTTGGTATGGAAATTTAGGCCCCGGCATTGCAGAGGGCAGAACTCAAATAGCTGATTTTAAAATTGTGGGAAATGAATGGCTGGAGAGTTCCAAGAGCAATGAATTCAGTATAATTTCAAACCCAATTACGGAGAATGTAACCGGTGGGCTAAACGGAGAGATTTACGCACCCGGCACACTTGTTGAGCCGGATAGCAATTACATGAGAATCAAGGTGGTAAATAACCGCGATAATGCCGATATTTATTTTATATCTCCCAATACTCCTAAGGAAAGAGATTCGGAAACAAATGCCATTTTAAAAGAGCAGAGCCTGTTATTGGAATACGGCGGTTTGCATCCGAGGCAGGAAGTCAGCGCAACAAGATTTTTTGACAATGAAGTTAAGGATTTTACCTCTTATAGCAATATAAAGCTGGAAATACACTACGAAACCAAGGCTGCAAAAACCCCTATCAGGTTCGCATTGCAGTTTGGGCGCGGCGGGTTAGACGGTAGCCAAGATTATTACGAATGGTCCTTTAAGCCTGTTAAATATAAATGTGATAAAACAATAGGAGAAAGGGATCAAGACTGCCACGAAAGAAATTGGATAGATAATGCCTTTTCGTTGCCGCTTTCCGAATTTTCAAATTTGAAAGTGGGCAGAACCCCTCCGTTCCTGAAACCTATAGAAAAAGATTTGCCCGGCACCGGCGAAAGAAAAGAAAAAATAAAAATTGTCGGAAACCCCTCAAACAGCAGTGTTAACTGGATGCGTTTGGTTGTTATAGCAGACGATGACGCTTCTTCGGAAGATTTGGAAGGAACTTTTTGGATAAACGATTTGCGTTTGACCGGCGTAAACAACGAGTGGGGCTTTGCTACGAGATTGCATGGCCAGCTTGATTTTTCGGATGTATTTTCAATTTCAGGTGAATTACGCTATCAAGACGGAAATTTTGCCACTCTGAAAAGCGATGATAAAAGCCCAAAGCCAACGCTCAGCGAAGCGAATACCAGGCTAGATGTAAACGCAAACGCAAGCCTAAATATGAACAAATTTTTCAAAGATGAATACGGTTTGCATTTACCCTTTGGAATCGGTTATAGTTCCACCACGCTCCGCCCGTATTTAAAACCGGATGACGATATAAACCTTAGCCACGATAACGCTTTTGATATGTTCGGGGATTTGGCTACCGTTGATTTGGAGGTTGGAAATTTACAGGAAGAGGAGTCTTTGCGGCAGGCTTCGGAATCAAAGGGATACCAAAGTTTTTCGCGTACAAGAACACTATCAATGGGCTTTAGCAAAGACTACACAAAAGACGATAATGTTTTTCAAGAAATTTTCAGCCAAATCTTTTTAGAACGCCCCGCGTTGAATTACTCTTATAGCGAAACCGAGCGGCACTCTCCAAAAATAGCAGACAGTTCTTATCAATACAATACGGTTCTGGAATACAAATTGGGAACTTTTGAGCGAAGCAATATTTATTTGTTCGGCAATAAAAGTTTGCCGGTAGAACTGTGGCCCAGCACCTTTGATTTAACCCTGATGGATTTATCCTACAGCAGGAATGTAAGCCAAGAGCGAGACCCGAATTTTACGGATCCGCAAGTGGAAAAGATAACGAATTTCACAACGGATTTAAGGCACAAGGCAGATGTTCGCTGGAACATTTTTCCGTTTTTGAGCGTTAACTACACTTTGTCCGTTAATCGCGATATGCAGGGCGGCGGCGATAGGGAAGCTTTTACAAAAGGGGATTTTTTCAGTCCGGACGGGCAAGGCGGTTTGTTTGCCAAGAATTTTATTTTCGATCACGACCATACGGATAAAAGAATTTATATGAGAGATTCTTCCTATAGATATCCGCTTGATACCCTGCATAACGATTCCACCGGGCGTGATTCCGTTGTGTATCAAACCGCTCGCTCATATATAATAGACAGCGTCGGCTCAAGAGATTACGGCAGAGCTTATGGAATTTTGCGTAATGAACGCAACCGCCGGCAAGATTTTAGGGTGAATTTTTCACCTGAATGGATTCCGTTTTTGCCCATGAGATTTTCCTTTAACAGCGGGTTTGTGCAGGATAAATCCATTCCTGACAATTTTGATTTTCGCGATGAAGAAATGCTCTCAAAAAATTTTTGGACAATTCAGCAAACCAACCGGTTTGAATTTTCTCCGAGTTTGAAGTTGCCGCAGCTTGCCGGCATAGCAGGCAAAAATGCCGTTAGCAATTTTTTTGAAAAATGGAAGTGGCGGGAAATCCGCAGTGTATGGAGCGTTGATTTGCAAACAACCGGCGAGGATTTTGCACTGTGGCAATTATATGAGGAGCAGGGTGTGGAACCGCTTCAGTATTACTTATTTGGGCTTGGTTTGGGCAATGG
Organism: Fibrobacteria bacterium GUT31; assembly: GCA_001462225.1. GTDB lineage: Bacteria > Fibrobacterota > Fibrobacteria > Fibrobacterales > Fibrobacteraceae > Fibrimonas. The sequence goes on from LIUH01000090.1 coordinate 19,972, forward strand.
GTACCGCAATAGGGGTTTTTGGAATTTGGTCAGCGGCGATATGGGTTTGGATTCCAGAAATGATTATGTGAGTTTTGCAGAGTACAGAAATCAAAAAACCGATTCAATTGTATATCAGGGCCGCTTTGAGCATTCTATAAGACGTAATTTAACAAACAATACCGCACTTACCTTGCCATGGTGGGATATAGGCATCAAGGGCGATCTTACTTGGACGGAAAAGTTCACGCAAACGAGGGAAAATCCCATTTTCATAGACACAACCACGACATGGCCTAAATTTGGAATCGGAGTTGACATTCCGAATTTTGCAAAGCGTTTTGATTTTTTAAACAGTCGGTTTCGCAGTTTTTCAACTTCGCACCGCTTTGACTATCAGAAGCAGCGCACGGTTCGCCCTTATCAAAGCGCAGAAGACGAATGGCTAACCACAATAGATTTTAACCCGATAATTCGCATAAGCGCATTGACGCAGGGCAATGTTCGCATAGATAACAGCGTAAGGTTGAAAATGGAAGAAAGGCTGCGGCGTGCTAAGATGGAATTGCCCGGAACGGAAACATGGGAAGAAGAAGAATACATAAAAGTTCCCTGGCTGCGCATGGACCTTGCTGTGGATAGAGGTTATGCTTTTGGCGATGAGCTTTCAATAGCTTATGCTCTTAAAACCAAAAGGGGTTTTCAATTTTGGCGTTGGTATATAAAACTGGATAACGACATAGATTTAAGGTTTACAAGCGGTTACAGTTACCGAAAGATTATACAGGAAAATTACGCTCCCGTCGGATGTTTTGATATTTATGATGTTGATAACGACGGATGTGGAATAGCCGGAGTGCATTTTGTAATGGTAACCCCGGAGGGCAAGATGGTAACCAGCTACACCCCGGAGCTTGAAAAAATTTCCCGCAATATTCCGACTCGTGCCCATGAGTGGTATGTACGCCCAAGCGCAGGTTATTCGTTTAACAAAATTGCCAGTGCCGGTGCTTACATAGAATATCGCCAATTGACGGAGCAGTTGAATGATGGCTATACCCATACCCGCCATAGCCTTTCTTTTGAGATAGCGGTAATGCTTAGGTTTGATTGACCTGATGCATAAAAGGTTTTAGAGCGGCGGACCGGGCTCGAACCGGCGACAGTCAGCTTGGAAGGCTGAAACTCTACCTACTGAGTTACCGCCGCATTTTGCAAATATAGTAAAAAAAGCCCGTCTGGCAGTGCCAGACGGGGGAACCTTCAAAGGAGTAAAAGGTTCCGTTGAACCGTTTACCCGTTTATCAGGGTTAATGCCGTTTGCGGCAGAGTATTCGCTTGCGCCAACATACTTGTCGCCGACTGCACCAAAATCTGATTCCTTGTAAAGGCTGTTGTAGCTTCCGCAAAATCGGTGTCTCTTATGCGGCTTTCCGCATCTTGAGTGTTAAACTCCAAACTTGCTACATTATTAATCGTATATTCCAAACGATTGATATACGTACCTATCTTTGCCCTTACACCGCTAACGCTTTTTATAATCTTATCCAACTGGTCAATAGCCTCAGTCGCATTGTTTTGCGTTTTGAGGTTCTTGGTGGAAAGCCCAAGCGAGCCGGGGTTAAAGGAGATATATGTAATCGTCATTTCATTAGCCCATTTGCTGCCCATGCCGCTGGAATAATTAGGTCCGATGTGCAGGGTATAAGAAGCAGCGGTTGTCATATCATTTTCAACCATGGTTTGATAAAGCCTTGATACGCTGTCTGATTTGGGTTCTGCATTGTTATTAACTATTATATCAAATCGCTCTGTGAGGGCATCATAGAGTTGTTTTTCTTTGCCGGTTAAAGCGCTGGTATCCGCACTTTTTAAATTATCTATCGCAGTTTGCAAATTGTCAATAGCAGTTTGCACGGCAGCACCATCAATTGCTGGGTCGGTATTTTGGTCAGCTGTTGTAATAGCTTCAAGAGCAGTAAGTGCAGCATTCACTAAACCGGTGAGAGCAGCATCACTACTGAATCCTGCTCCAAGTAGCGAGTTAATTTTAGTATGCTCTGCCTCTAATTCTGCTTTCAAAGCATTTTTATCTCCGATTGCGCCAAAGCTGAGATTTGCGTCTTCTGACCAATTCAGCATGTTTTTGCCGTTGTAGTCCGTTGTTTTGGCTATGCGGGCTATTTCTTTTGAGAGTTCTTGGAACTCCAAATCCAAATACTTGCGCTCAGTGCTTGTGAGGGTGTCGTTGGCAGCTTGAATAGCAAGCTCGCGCTGGCGTTGCATTATGTTGGTGACTTCCGCCAAACCGCCTTCGGCAATTTGCAAAGCCGCTATGCCGTCTTGGGAGTTTTGCTTGGCTTTTCCCAGGCCTCGAATCTGAGTTCGCATCTGCTCGCTCATCGCGAGGCCGGCGGCATCATCTTGCGCTCGGTTTATTTTCAAGCCGGTGGAGAGCTTTTCCAAACTCTTGCCCATGGCGTTGTTGTTCTGATGCAACGCATGTTGCGTTATCATCGCGTTAATGTTGTGATTGATCTGCATAACAAACTCCTTTGAATGCTAAAGAGCCTCAATCAAAAGCTCTTTATGTGTTTCTGCTAGGTATCTATGCGATAATCGTGCCAGAAACACGGAATTTGCATGAAAAAAATATCTTTTTTTATTGCTTAAACTGCCGTCACAAGTTTTACTTTAAGTTTCGCTTTAACTTTAAGTTTTGCTTTAATAAACACCCTCATCGTCAACTTCCGGCGGTGGCGGAGAACCGCCGTAAGGGTCGCCTTCAATCTCGACTAGCTTTGAAGCGTTTGTCCAATCTGCGCCCCTGTACGTCTGTGGGTCAATCTCTTCCCACCTCAAACGGGTGATAATCTCATCTGTTTTATAATTTATGTATTCCCAGGTTAAACCACCGTCTAATTCTTTGTCCGGCGGGCCCCAAAGAAGGTTTACCAAGTTTTTGTTCATGCCCTTTTCTATGTAGCCGGCCAAAAATATTTTTTTCAGCCGGGGATCTATGCCAAAACCCTCTTGCACAACATCATAGTTGCGCTCATCTTTTGGAATGCCTCTTTCTATTAAGATGGGCGATTGCTGTCTATTGGCGCAGGAAATTAGCACGCCAGCCGCTAATATTGCTAAAAAAGTTTTTTTCATGCTTGTAAAATAGTATTTTTTATGGCTGTGCGGTGCTTTTTTTTGGTTTTAGCTTTATTTTGCGGCAGTTTTGCCTATAATACGCCTTTTTGGGTGCTTGGGCCAAACATAGAGTATGGAATGTCCGGTGCAGTGGCTCCGGCAGATGTTAGGGGAGCTTTTGTTCCGCAGGCAAATGCGAACTTTGGATTTTCTTGGATTGAGCCTTTGGGAACAGAGGGCTATGGGGTTTGGAAGCCCAATAAGACAAACTACATGAGATTTTTTGCCGGTACGGAGGTTTCTCCCTTTTATGGAGCCATGAGGGTAGGGTTGGGTTTTGCCCCTTTACCGCCTCCTTTTGCGATTTTAGAGCTTCGCTTTATTTACTCAAATGAAAACCTGTTCTGGAACGATGTTGAAATGCCTATGAAGCCGGGTGAAGACCCTTCCATAGACAATACTTGGAATGCTGGGTATATATTTGACCGTTTTTACGATCGTTCTTCGTATGCCTTAATACAGAGTTTTGATATGCAACTTAGCGGCGAGTACAACTCACGGGCCTTATACCTTTCTTTTATGCTGAGTTTTTCTCTTGTGGATATAACCTCGGATTACGACAGAAAAAGTTTTGACTATATGCGAGGTCTCCCGTTATACAGTAGGGATTATGTGAGCGTTGAAGAGCTTTTCGCAATTTACAATTTCGGCAAAAATTTTTCGTGGAATGCAAAGTGTTTGTTTATGATTTCCGGTCAACAGCCCGGTCTGAATAATACGTATAATAAGGAATCGCTTTCATATGCGATAATATCAACCGGTCCCTTGTGGAGATTTAGCGATGGCAGGTCTTACCTTTCCGTTAGTCCCGGTTTTTTCACGCGAGACGGCAACGGTAGCGATTTTGAGGATTCCATTAAGGAGAGAATTTTGCTGTCCGTTCAATACAAATACTTTTGGAATTTTAATTTTGGAAAACAATAAACGGATAGTTTTAAGTAGAATATCAAGAGCCTGTGAAGCCTGTGGGCGCGACTCTGCGAATGTTCGCCTGATTTGGGTGAGCAAAACGCAGCCTTTTTCTGCTGTGGAAAGAGCGATAGCCTTGGGTGCAAGGGATTTTGGCGAGAATAGGGTACAAGAAGCTTTGGAAAAATTTTTGCCGCAAAGGGACGGCGTTGTTTGCAGAATAATAGGTCCTGTGCAAAAGAACAAATTGCGGAAAGCTGTGCAGGCAGCACAAGCTATAGACACCGTTGCGGATTTGGAAAGCGTGCTGAAGCTGGAAGCTCTGTGCGAAGAAGCGAATAAAAATCTAGAGATTCTTTTTCAAGTGAACGCCTCGGAAGAAGCCACTAAAAGCGGGCTTTCCATGCAAGAGGCTTTTGATTTTTTGAGCAGCTTGCCTGAACCCCAAAGGCTTCTTTACAAGGGTCTTATGACAATAGGCAAAAACACCGGCAATCCGGAAGATTCCAGGGCTTGTTTTGCTTTTTTAAGAGATTTGCGAGATAAGCTCTTTAACACGCAACCTAAGTTCAAAGATTTCACCGAACTGTCAATGGGCATGACAGACGATTTGGAAGTAGCCATAGCGGAAGGCTCAACGATGGTGAGAGTTGGAACAGCGTTGTTCGGTCACAGATCGGCAATAGGCTCATTCCATAAAATTTGAGGAAAATCATCGCCTTCTGTGCCCAGCAATAGAAGCGGTTTCAAGTCCGGGCTGAGGATGAGTGTTTTCGGCAGGGGCATATCGCTGCCGCGCTTGGAAAGTCCGAAATCTTCGGGGAGATTTTGGAACTGGTCAAACCCGAAAAGCCATTGCTCCTTGAGATATGCCTTTGCCCATTCTTCTATCATGCTGTAGTCCGTTTCGCCTACGTTGATTAGAACTACCAATATTCCCCGCTTTTCAAGCTCCGCAGCATTCCGGCTCATGCGCACCAAACCCTCTTTGCAGGGGATGCACCAAGTGGCGAAAAAAGCAAAAACTATTCTTTTGCTACTGCGCTGCTTGGCTATGTCTTTGATTTTGTTGTTGTTGAGCACCCCGCCGTAAGATTTCTCGCTATCTTTGGCATCAAGGGCAAACCACGGCAAATGGTCCTGCAATTCCTTGGGCAAGGGAAGCCTTGCGGAAGGCTTGGCGAAGGCGATTAAAACTGCAAGCAAAATAAAAAGTAGTGTTATTCTGCGCATAGCGGAATCCATCCTTTAAGTTCTTTTTCCCATTCGCCGAAAAACTCGGCAAAAGGAAGTTTTTCCATGAGGTTGCTCTTAGCTTTGCTCGCACTGTGCATATCTTTGCCTACGGCGGGCTTTTGCGTTTTAAGCAGCAAATAAGATTCCTCTTCGCAGGATTCAACAGACAAAGACGGATCCAAAGTGCATTCGACACTTCCAAACGAAGACGAGGCGCATTTTTCCGAGCAGGAGAGCTTCAGTTTAAGCCCGTTTTTGCTTTGGCAGCTGGTTTTTTCCATTCTCACTCTGCCGGAAAGAACCGAGAACACAGCATTTGAGCATTCGCTTCCGGTGTCTTCCCAGTGAAGTTTTTGTGTTTTGCAGTAGTTGAGATGTGCCTCTTTTGCTTGGGCATATAGAGCTTCCGTAGGTTGCCAATAATCCGCCTTTGCCGAACCCAAACCATCGAGCAGGCCTTGGAGCCTTGCAAACTCATTCCAAAGCGTTTGCGTTCTTTGCCATATCTCGTTTTTGCGTTTGGGGTGTTTGGTTTCAAGCGAGGCATTTGCCGCGAATTCAAGCGAATCCGCCACGAGTTGCTGGCGTTGGGCAAAACCCTTGGCAGCATCCGCACGGCTCATGCAGGCTACAACCCCCACTTCGTTTGCACCGTGCGTAACACGAAGTACGCGAACATCGTGGGCATTGCTCAACATAGATTCAACTGCTGTTTCCGTGACAAACTCGGAACTCAGACTCTCATCGCCGTTTGAAACTCTCTGTATCTCAATTTGTTTTTGCGATACCTTTACAGACGAATGAATTTGCCGGGCAATTGAGGACATAGCGAGATTCAGAGCCTCTTTTTCGCTCGCTCCAGAGCCAAGACCGCGAAATTCGCCGGATTTGCATTGTGCGGATTCCAAAACTTCCGATGGGGGAGCCGTTGCGCAACTCAGCAACATGAAAAGGCCGGCTGTAAGGAAAATTTTACCCATAGGAGAACTCTTGCAATAACTCGGTTTGAATATAGAAAATGTCTGCAAAAATGGCATCATATGACGCGGCAAATCTAAGGCAAACGCATTACGATTGTCAACAAAAAAAGTAGTTTAAACGCTCTCTGTTTTTTCTCATACATAAAATCTGCGTAGAGGCTTATTGCTTCGGTAGCATATCTATTTTTTTGCCGCCAGCCACCCAATGGTTGAAACTCGGTCATTTTTTCTAAATTAAAATCGTTTAACAAAATACACTTTTAGGATACCTAAAAATGTATTTTATCTATAAAGGCGAGGTGAAAATGAAACGGCTAATAGAGGAAAAACTGCTGCGATGGAAAAACAGCGATGGTAGAAAACCGCTTTTGGTTTATGGGGCTAGGCAAATCGGCAAAACACATAGCATTATGGAATTCGGCACAAAGAACTATGCTTCGGTTGCGTATTTCTATTTCGACAACAATCCCGATTTGTGTAAACTGTTTGAGGACGGCGTAAGTTCTATCGCTTCGCTAAAGGCCAAGTTGGAGGCAAACATCAACCAAGCTATTTCACCTGAAAATACTCTCATCATTTTTGATGAAGTGCAGACTTGCCCCGCTGCGCTCAATTCGTTAAAAAGGTTTCAAGAAACTGCCCCGGAGTATCATATAATTGCTGTTGGCAGTTTGCTTGGAGTAGCACTGAAACGAGAAGGTTTTTCGTTTCCTGTTGGAAAGGTAGATGAAATAAATATGTATCCGTTTACCTTTGAGGAGTTTTTGATGGAGTTCAATCCAAAACTTCTTTCGCTGATTAAAGAATGCTATGATAGCGATACCTCGCTTGCAAGCGGCTTGCACAGCCGGGCTTTAGAATTGTTTTTGCAATATCTTGTTATAGGCGGTATGCCGGAAGCTATTATGGAATACAAAAAGACAAATAATTTTACTTTGGTCAAAGCAAAGCAGCTTGCGCTCTGCAGCAATTATATTTTGGATATGAACAAATACACCGAAACAAGGGCACAGGCGGTTCGGAATGAGGCGGTTTATAATACCTTGCCATCGCAGCTTGCCAAAGAGAATAGAAAATTCCAATATGCCTTGATTAAAAGCGGCGCAAGGGCGAGCGAGTATGAACTTTCGCTGAACTGGCTTGAGAAAGCGGCTGTGATTATTAGATGTAACAAGGTGAATGAAGGGAAAGAATCGCTGGCAAATTATGAAGACTTTTTGTCGTTCAAGGTTTATATGAGCGATGTTGGGTTATACTCGGCAAAGAGCAATCACTCTCATCTTTCAATTTTGGGCAGAACTCTTGGGGAGGCGGCAAAAGGGGCGATTACAGAAAACTATGTCGCTCAACAGTTGAATGCAAACGGGCATAAGCTATACTATTGGGAAAGCAATAACCAAGCAGAACTCGATTTTGTTATTCAGATTGATAACAGGATTATACCCATTGAGGCAAAATCTTGGGAGGCAGTGCGTTCTCAAAGCCTTGAAACGTTCCGAAAGAAATATAATATAAAAGATGCAATAAGAATTTCTGCAAAGAATTTTGGCTTTAAGAACGGAATTAAGAGCGTGCCTTTATATGCGGTGTGGTGTATCGTAACTCATTGATAAATAGTGAGTTACGAAGATTGGTCAGAGTTTCTTGGCCAGAGTTTCGTTCACCCCTGCGGGGCCAGCCCTTGCCAAGCACGGAAATTTTTTCTATATTTACCTTCAAATGCCTATTTTCAACAAAACACGCCCTTCGCTAGAGCCTCATAC
>LIUH01000091.1 GCA_001462225.1 Fibrobacteria bacterium GUT31
GCCAAAACTTGGGAACACGGTTTTGGCGGTTTCGTGCCACCATGGCACAATTCTTTGTGTACGCCGCTTGCTTCAAGGTGAATCTTGTAGGCAACGAACTGAGAACAAGTAGTTCTTATTGTAGTTGTTCCAGTTTGCGTACTCGTCGTCGTAATACATGTATCGGCCGTAAGCACCATAGTTATAGTACTCAGTGGAACTCCACCAGTTACCGCTGTCGCCGACATTTACGAAACTGCCATCCGGGTCACCGTAGCCACCCGGCAGAGCCGAAAACCCGAACTCGTCCGTGTCAGGAACATAATCACTACCAGTATTCCAACCGCTCTTGGATCTCAATTTTTTACCCGCTGTACTGATACTGCCAACAGCCTTATCCAATATCTCATACTCGCTTTCGCTCGGTAAATGCCACCCTCGGGGGCAAGCACTCTTAGCCGTTGACCAATTATACAACCTGCCGTATTTTGCACAGTTGGCAGAATTGTTGCTGTAACATTTGCTGCCGCTCGCATCGTAATTCAAATTCTCTGCCATCCAAATTTGTTCGCCTATTTTGACAGTTTTGTATTTCTTGCCGTCCCTAGAGTCGGTGAAAGTGCCTTTTTGCTGAGCGAAAACCGCCACGCAGACTAACAGCAATGCTATTATCGCTTTTTTCATTTTTTTAAACTCCTTTTTCCCGCTGGTTCGCCCCGCCAAACCCGGGAACACTATTTTGGCAGGGTTCGTGCCACCATGGCACAATTCTTTATGTACATCGCTTGCTATATTAACGGTGGGTTTTCGGTCACTTTTGCCATTTTGCTTCCCACTTGCCACCCCCAACCCAAGTTCCAGATTCAAAATCATAACCATTTTTAGATAAATAAACTTCATACGTACCAAGTACTATTCCGCTTGCATTCACAAGACTATAACCTTCTATTACCACTGTTTTTAGATGCGAGTTATATACACCCCTAAAATTCTCTCTGCCTGAATAGTTGATACCAGATCTATACCATTCAAAATAACCACTAAATTTTTCTCCGTCAATTTCTTCAATTATCAAATTGCTACCTGTCCAATTTTCACTATCTCTACCGGTTATTTTCCAAAGTCCAACCCTCGGAAATTCCACTTGCGTTTGTTCCTGTCTCGCCTTTTGTTCCGCTGTTGTCTGCAAACAACGAACTGAAAACAAGCCACTCTTACCGCCGTCATACCTGTTTGCGTACTTGCTGCCATTAGTGTAGTCCATGTACCAAATGTAGGCGTAATCGCTATCACTATCGCTAGTAGTCCACCAGTAGCCGTAATCGCCGACATCACGGAAACCGCCATCCGAGCGGCCGTAGCCACCCGACAGAGCCGAAAACCCAAACTCATCTGTGCCGTTCCAGCCGCTCTTGGATTTCAATTTTTTAGCTGCCACATTTTCACCGCCAACAGCCTCATCCAACACTTCATACTCGCTTTTGCTCGGCAAATGCCATCCGGAAGGACAGGCTTTTAGAGCCATTTCCCAATTATACAATCTGCCGTATTTTGTACAGTTGGCAGAATCGTCACTATAGCACTTGCTGCCTTCTGCATCGTAATTCAAATTCTCTGCCATCCAAGTTTGCGAACCTATTTTGATGGTTTTGTAGTTTTTCTCATCCCTTGAGTCAATAAAAGATCTTTCTCGTGTTTCTAATTCTGCTTTTTCTTTTTCCTTTGCATCTTCCCATTCTTTATCGTTCAGCAAACAACGAACACTAAACACGTCGTGTTTACTGCGGTCTTTCCAGCCGGCATCATTGGCACCGATGTCGTAGGCGTAGCCCATGCCTCGATAGTAAGCGTAGTTGTTATTGCGCTCAGTGGAACTCCACCAGTAACCGATGTCTCCGACATAGTGGAAACTGCAAGCTGTACCGCCGCAAATGCCACCCGAGTAACCGTAGCCGCCTGGGAGAGCCGAAAACCCGGACTCATCCGTGCCATTGCCGTTGTTATTCCAGCCACTCTCGGATTTCAATTTGTTATCTGCCACGTTTGTACCGCCAACTGCCTTATCCAGCACTTCATACTCGCTTTTGCTCGGCAAGTGCCATCCGGAAGGACAGGCTTTCATAGCCGTTTTCCAATTATACAACCTGCCATACTTTGCACAGTTGGTAGAGTGATAACCGTAGCATTTACTGCCTTCTGTATCGTGATTTAAATTCTCTGCCATCCAAATTTGTTCACCTATTTTGACTGTTTTGTATTTCTTACCGTCCCTAGAATCAGTGAAAGTATTTTTTTGCTGGGTTGCTTCCTGCATCGCTTTTTGTTCCTCTGTTATCTGCAAACAACGAACAGACAGCATGCAAGACTTACCGCTGTAGCAGACTAGGCCGCAGGTTGAGTCGAAGTGTTCTATGGAGGCACGTGTGCTACTGTAGCTCATGTTGCGGTAATAAGCGCCACTGCTACCATGCTCACTGGAACTCCACCAGAGGCCGGCGGAGCCGACATTGTAGAAATCGCCCGTGTAGCTGTAGTAGCCACCCGGCAGAGCTGAAAAGCCATATTCGTCTGTAGAACACATGTCATATTCGGTAACTCCGGCTGGAGAAGTAACACGACCACGATTATCTATTTGCTCTTCCGTACGCACTGTCCATTTACACTTGGGAGATTTAGGACTTTTCCAAGAGAAATCATATTTCTCCCATCCACTTTTCGCCTTGAGTTTTTTTCCTGCAACTCCACCACCGCCAGCGAAATCTACAAGTATTTTCCATTCCTCTCTACTCGGCAAATGCCAGCCTTCGGGGCAAGCTTTCATCGCTTCATTCCAATCGTATAAACGGCCATACTTCTTGCAATTTTCCGGCTTCTTTATTTTCTTTTTCGGTTCATCTCCGTAACATAAGCCAAGATAGCCGTCCTCGCCGTGATAGTCCAGGTTTTGAGCCATCCAAACTTGCTCGCCTATTTTCACAGTTTTGTATGTTTTGCCGTCCCTAGAATCGGTGAAAGTACCTTTTTGCTGGGCGAAACCCGCCACGCAAATTAACAGCAATGCTATTATCGCTTTTTTCATTTTTCTGAACTCCTTTTCCCGTCGGTTCACCCCGCCAAAACTTGGGAACACGGT
>LIUH01000092.1:0-8926 GCA_001462225.1 Fibrobacteria bacterium GUT31
ATACTGCATAGTGCATAACATAGGGAAATGTATAGAACCGATGCGGTTAAAATACGGGTAAAGAGAGAAAAGAAGAGAAAGAGAATGGATAAGATGACAGAAACACAAGAAAAGTAAGAATAATTCAATTAAAAGTAAATAGAATAAGATGAGTAAGGGAAGAAAATTATGTGAAAATAGATAAATTCGACAATTTCAACAGGCGGTATGGGATAACGCCTAAAGTTTCAATCCACGCACTCGCGTGGAGTGCGACCGGAACCGCGATATTTTAGGAATTATTTTAATTGTTGTTTCAATCCACGCACTCGCGTGGAGTGCGACGCGGATATTCTGCCAGATAACGTTAAGCGCCGTTTGGTTTCAATCCACGCACTCGCGTGGAGTGCGACTCCTCACCCCTCTTATCATTCTAGCAGATCGACAGTTTCAATCCACGCACTCGCGTGGAGTGCGACTCAGCTCGGACACTTCCTTCATGTTCATAATGTGTTTCAATCCACGCACTCGCGTGGAGTGCGACCTAAGCCCCGTGGAAGTTATGAGGGCGAATAAAACGCCGTTTCAATCCACGCACTCGCGTGGAGTGCGACGAGTGCCGGAAAGAAAAGGTCAGAAGATTATGCCGTTTCAATCCACGCACTCGCGTGGAGTGCGACTAAATGATAAAACGTCAAGGATCATCTACGATCTCGATGTTTCAATCCACGCACTCGCGTGGAGTGCGACTCCGGCCTCCGCTAAAATCTCCTGTCCGTGTATGTTTCAATCCACGCACTCGCGTGGAGTGCGACTGAAACTAGTCTTATTAATCAGCAGGTAGAATCGTCGTTTCAATCCACGCACTCGCGTGGAGTGCGACATAAACAGCCTGTTCCGACAAATGAGCAAACTCCGGTTTCAATCCACGCACTCGCGTGGAGTGCGACTTTTTGGCTCTAGTTCAAGTGAGGTATGATATGGCTAGTTTCAATCCACGCACTCGCGTGGAGTGCGACCCATAAGGCCACAAATCAGATATAACCTTACTAGTTTCAATCCACGCACTCGCGTGGAGTGCGACGCCTGGTCTTGTTGATCATTTTTAAAAGGAGTTTGTATGTTTCAATCCACGCACTCGCGTGGAGTGCGACGTTAACAAACAAACAGCAAACAATCATTAACGAGTTTCAATCCACGCACTCGCGTGGAGTGCGACGCGAAAGTGGCGTTGTGTATTGCCTCATTTATGGGTTTCAATCCACGCACTCGCGTGGAGTGCGACTTATTGGCAAGCTCGAACACTGGCAACATCAAAAAGTTTCAATCCACGCACTCGCGTGGAGTGCGACAAATGGCATAGGCCTTATTGCTCTAATACGTGAAGTTTCAATCCACGCACTCGCGTGGAGTGCGACCTGCGCGGCAGCGTTTGTGATAGCCGCTTTTGCCTTGTTTCAATCCACGCACTCGCGTGGAGTGCGACTGTATAAAAAGTTTTTTCCATTTTTTGTCCCTCCGTAGTTTCAATCCACGCACTCGCGTGGAGTGCGACCGATACATGACGTTAAATGACGTTAAACGTTACGCGTTTCAATCCACGCACTCGCGTGGAGTGCGACGCCTTCATCAAAAAGCCTTATCCATGCTTCTATAGTGTTTCAATCCACGCACTCGCGTGGAGTGCGACAAATATGTCGATTGACGTTATGTCAAATCTCATGTTTCAATCCACGCACTCGCGTGGAGTGCGACCGAGAAACGCGCGTATTATAAAAATCGTGAAATCGTTTCAATCCACGCACTCGCGTGGAGTGCGACGCAATATTACATTGACACATTATAATGCATTATGTGTTTCAATCCACGCACTCGCGTGGAGTGCGACAAAGGACGGCAGAGTGGACTCAAAGATTGATGCATGTTTCAATCCACGCACTCGCGTGGAGTGCGACCTGAGACTGATAATGCTGCGACTTTTGATGTTAATGTTTCAATCCACGCACTCGCGTGGAGTGCGACTGCCTGTACTTTAGCCGCGGCGGCGTCCATTTTTGTTTCAATCCACGCACTCGCGTGGAGTGCGACCTGATGTACCCTATAAGGGCTTTGATCCACAGCAAATGTTTCAATCCACGCACTCGCGTGGAGTGCGACAGGAAACTATCCCGTGGCTTTCAGGCGGGAGAAACGTTTCAATCCACGCACTCGCGTGGAGTGCGACTGATCGGGCTGCCGTATAAGTCCCACGGTAGGGACGTTTCAATCCACGCACTCGCGTGGAGTGCGACGGACAGCGAAAACGGGGTAGAAACAAACGCGGCAATAGTTTCAATCCACGCACTCGCGTGGAGTGCGACCCCGTGTTAAAAAAGCTCCGGATAATTGTAACGCTTGTTTCAATCCACGCACTCGCGTGGAGTGCGACTCCCTGTCGGCCCTGAGAACAGCCCCCGTACCTTCTCCGTTTCAATCCACGCACTCGCGTGGAGTGCGACTCACCAGTCGCATTTGCTTTTGATAGTAATTATGGTTTCAATCCACGCACTCGCGTGGAGTGCGACTTACCTTTTACACGGTCGCAATATCCGCAATCAATGTTTCAATCCACGCACTCGCGTGGAGTGCGACTTTTCAGATAACGCACCCAAACCGCCCGTCGCGGTTTCAATCCACGCACTCGCGTGGAGTGCGACTAATGTATTTTTCGACATTGACATATATTATGTCGTTTCAATCCACGCACTCGCGTGGAGTGCGACGCAAATTGTTTAATGTAACATCAATCAATGACATTGTTTCAATCCACGCACTCGCGTGGAGTGCGACTCTGGCTTCTCGGCTTCAAAACCTTCAACCATTGTTTCAATCCACGCACTCGCGTGGAGTGCGACTAATATAGAGCTGTTCCCTAATACAGGAGTTGAGTTTCAATCCACGCACTCGCGTGGAGTGCGACCATCGGGTTCTGCCGGCAAGTCCGGGGCAGGACAAGTTTCAATCCACGCACTCGCGTGGAGTGCGACCCTACAGGCGAGTGCCTCCGGTTTTTATATTAAGGTTTCAATCCACGCACTCGCGTGGAGTGCGACTAATTCGCCCGTTTCCTCATCAACAATCGTTTCCATGTTTCAATCCACGCACTCGCGTGGAGTGCGACGCAAATACCGCCGCGAGTGTTGCGCCTGTTTTTCCCGTTTCAATCCACGCACTCGCGTGGAGTGCGACTCATTGAGATTAAAAATCCTATGGGGCCAGTAAGTTTCAATCCACGCACTCGCGTGGAGTGCGACCGACCGCGACTGTAAATGTACAGGCGGCTTTAACGCGTTTCAATCCACGCACTCGCGTGGAGTGCGACTTTAAATATCAGTTTAACAGAAAAACTACAAAATGTTTCAATCCACGCACTCGCGTGGAGTGCGACAAGGCTTAAAATATAGCGTTGTTTGTTTATTTTTTTGTTTCAATCCACGCACTCGCGTGGAGTGCGACCGACCTTCATTAAATCCCGGCCTAAACCTTCAACCGTTTCAATCCACGCACTCGCGTGGAGTGCGACAAAATAGTGATGTCATACTCTTTTATCGGCATTTAGTTTCAATCCACGCACTCGCGTGGAGTGCGACGTTATTAAAATTATCGTCATTATACAATAACGATTGTTTCAATCCACGCACTCGCGTGGAGTGCGACGCAAGTTTGTCGCCGCAGGAGAAGGCTGGTATTCTGTTTCAATCCACGCACTCGCGTGGAGTGCGACGGTATGTTTGCCATAATTCATTCCTCCTAACGCTTGTTTCAATCCACGCACTCGCGTGGAGTGCGACCAATTCCATACCCACCACCAAAGCCTTTTTTACCGGTTTCAATCCACGCACTCGCGTGGAGTGCGACACACAAACTTTGTTTTTCTCTCCTGTTTTCAAGATGTTTCAATCCACGCACTCGCGTGGAGTGCGACGCACAGGACGAACTTGCCAATCTAAACGCCACAATTGTTTCAATCCACGCACTCGCGTGGAGTGCGACCCATTCCCTGACAAACTGCGCTCTCGAAATCTTGTTTCAATCCACGCACTCGCGTGGAGTGCGACAAACAAGAGGCGGCTAAAATCCACGATGGTAATATCAGTTTCAATCCACGCACTCGCGTGGAGTGCGACAAAGGTGATGTGCAATTTGACATCACTGCCGAGTTTGTTTCAATCCACGCACTCGCGTGGAGTGCGACTCATTTTACCACAACCGCCTGTCCGAGCGAATTTGTTTCAATCCACGCACTCGCGTGGAGTGCGACTTAACACTGTTCCGTCATGCGTATCTTTTATAAAATGTTTCAATCCACGCACTCGCGTGGAGTGCGACTCAACTATCTATAATCGCACCCGGTAATCGTTTTGTTTCAATCCACGCACTCGCGTGGAGTGCGACATCATCAAGCACCTCACTTCCATCATTTGGTTCCGTTTCAATCCACGCATTCGCGTGGAGTGCGACGCTTCGCAAGCTGAGCGACACTATAACCTGACATTGGTTTCAATCCACGCACTCGCGTGGAGTGCGACTATCCTTAGCGATAAGATTACTAATTTCACGATCAGTTTCAATCCACGCACTCGCGTGGAGTGCGACTAACATTACCAGGGTTCCACCTTGGCAAAGATAAAGTTTCAATCCACGCACTCGCGTGGAGTGCGACTTGTAATGACCGGGGACGTATACGAAACTATAAAGTTTCAATCCACGCACTCGCGTGGAGTGCGACGAACCACGGCGGTGGTCGCTGTTAAATTATTAAGGTTTCAATCCACGCACTCGCGTGGAGTGCGACACTCTTTGGAACGTCACTGCTACTAAGCCTATAAATGTTTCAATCCACGCACTCGCGTGGAGTGCGACCTTCGCAAGCTGAGCGACACTATAACCTGACATCGGTTTCAATCCACGCACTCGCGTGGAGTGCGACGCCGGTATCAAGTAAGGCAACAAAGTAGCAAACATGTTTCAATCCACGCACTCGCGTGGAGTGCGACGATGTTGGTTGATAAAGGATCACCTTTGGAGAATGTTTCAATCCACGCACTCGCGTGGAGTGCGACATGTGTAGATAAATGTTTGCCCGGCGATGTTTGGTTTCAATCCACGCACTCGCGTGGAGTGCGACAAAGACAGCATACAATATGTTACTGGATACGTCAGGTTTCAATCCACGCACTCGCGTGGAGTGCGACCTAATTCATCAGCTAATCTTGTTTCTGCCTGATTGTTTCAATCCACGCACTCGCGTGGAGTGCGACATTTCGTTTTGCGGCTCAGTTGCAGAAATTTCTCGTTTCAATCCACGCACTCGCGTGGAGTGCGACCCACACGGTACAGATAACAAACCCCTATACGATGTTTCAATCCACGCACTCGCGTGGAGTGCGACATTCTCACTATTGTAAGTCAATGTTATAAAACACGTTTCAATCCACGCACTCGCGTGGAGTGCGACCCATGTCCTGACCTGGAAACTCCTGACGAGTATAAGTTTCAATCCACGCACTCGCGTGGAGTGCGACACAAAATGATAATGCAATTATCGTCATTTAATATGTTTCAATCCACGCACTCGCGTGGAGTGCGACTGAAGAATGCAGTCCAGGTAGTGCAATGCCTGATGTTTCAATCCACGCACTCGCGTGGAGTGCGACCCATTCCCATTCCATGCTCATCTTTTTTATTAAGTTTCAATCCACGCACTCGCGTGGAGTGCGACTCCATAAGTCCATAATTCTTCCAATTCAAAAGATGTTTCAATCCACGCACTCGCGTGGAGTGCGACTTTTATATGCGTATTGTGTCATTACACGATATATGTTTCAATCCACGCACTCGCGTGGAGTGCGACTCGTGGCGTATACGCACATTGTACCTGTATACGTGTTTCAATCCACGCACTCGCGTGGAGTGCGACGTGCTTATGCATGTAATTACACATTTTTTTGACGCGTTTCAATCCACGCACTCGCGTGGAGTGCGACTTACACGTTAATGTGCATTGTGTGTGTGTCGAATACGTTTCAATCCACGCACTCGCGTGGAGTGCGACAAACATTGTTATCGATAATTGTGACAAACAAATCGTTTCAATCCACGCACTCGCGTGGAGTGCGACTCGTTGTTTTTTGTGTTATGCGATAATCGTCGCAAGTTTCAATCCACGCACTCGCGTGGAGTGCGACATTGTTTCACAATCATTAATGTATTTTTCGACATTGTTTCAATCCACGCACTCGCGTGGAGTGCGACTTTTTATAATATGCGCGTTTATCGTCGTCATTTTCGTTTCAATCCACGCACTCGCGTGGAGTGCGACTCACATATTGCGCGATATGACGAGTACATTTTCTCGTTTCAATCCACGCACTCGCGTGGAGTGCGACTCATAATGAAAATTGTCATTACAATCAAAAAATGTTTCAATCCACGCACTCGCGTGGAGTGCGACTTATGCGATAATCGTCGCAAAATGCGTTTCTAATGTTTCAATCCACGCACTCGCGTGGAGTGCGACTAATCGTTATTACGCATTATCAATCGACGCAATTGTTTCAATCCACGCACTCGCGTGGAGTGCGACGAAAACAAAGGTGACTATAAAACCGGTAAAGGTAGTTTCAATCCACGCACTCGCGTGGAGTGCGACCCTGCAAGGTTGCCCTGCGGAGATGTCGAGTCAGTTGTTTCAATCCACGCACTCGCGTGGAGTGCGACTATCAATTTCACATAATGTTTCAATTTTCGTTGTTGTTTCAATCCACGCACTCGCGTGGAGTGCGACACAATCGCAAATTGCATACATTTTGTCAAAATGTATGTTTCAATCCACGCACTCGCGTGGAGTGCGACGTTAAATGTTACGCAAAATGTAACGATAAAAATGTTTCAATCCACGCACTCGCGTGGAGTGCGACCAATCACAAATTGCATACATTTTGTCAAAATGTACGTTTCAATCCACGCACTCGCGTGGAGTGCGACTTATACGATAATCGTCGCAAAATGCGTTTTTAATGTTTCAATCCACGCACTCGCGTGGAGTGCGACCTAAGCGCGGCGCCCATGTCCAGCTTTTCTAAATAGTTTCAATCCACGCACTCGCGTGGAGTGCGACCTAACGGCGTCCTTGTGCGCTACCACAACACGCTGGTTTCAATCCACGCACTCGCGTGGAGTGCGACCTTCGGAACGTTCTTGTATTCTGCTGAGAAACTGCTGTTTCAATCCACGCACTCGCGTGGAGTGCGACATATATAGAAACGGCAAAAAAATACACGAAGGAAGTTTCAATCCACGCACTCGCGTGGAGTGCGACGCCTATCTCAGACTCAATATAGGCTATTGTCTTTTGTTTCAATCCACGCACTCGCGTGGAGTGCGACAGAAGGCGCTCCGCATTGCCATCCAGGAGAAGAAGTTTCAATCCACGCACTCGCGTGGAGTGCGACTCATTAATCAAAAGCGAAATGAACACCTCGAATACGTTTCAATCCACGCACTCGCGTGGAGTGCGACTTTATCGTTACCCCGTCCGGCGCGTCAACGAGCGAGTTTCAATCCACGCACTCGCGTGGAGTGCGACTCAACGGAGTTTGTTACATAATCGCCGGTGAAACGGTTTCAATCCACGCACTCGCGTGGAGTGCGACACCGACAAATTCTGTATTGCCGAGATCTCCTGTGTTTCAATCCACGCACTCGCGTGGAGTGCGACGCATATTGTGCAATAAAATATTCGACATTATAATACGTTTCAATCCACGCACTCGCGTGGAGTGCGACATGTGATTATGTGATTATGTCAATCATCAATATCGTTTCAATCCACGCACTCGCGTGGAGTGCGACTAATTTTGTACGTGATTTTGTATTTGCGTAATAAACGTTTCAATCCACGCACTCGCGTGGAGTGCGACGCACACCACATTATATCTCTATCCTACAACAACTTAAAGCCCTGAATTTGCGAACCGCATAATATATAGGTGTAAAAATAGTAAAAACCCCTTCCCTAATTTTTCAAAGATCTGTCCTGCAAGGAGTTAGAGCTTATGCGAACATACCGGGATTTTCTGTATCTTTAGGGTTCGCAGTAAAGAAATTGGTTGGTAAAAAGCGGTTTGACCGACGTGCCTAAACAATTAAGGGCCCGTCCACATCGTAAGAAGGTTTAGCGCCAATATGTTCAATTCGTCGTTTGTAATTAGCGCCCAGATAATAGTACCGCAGACTGTCTGTTTTGTCATCAATGATTTTTTCCAAAGTGCTCTTAAGCTTAACCCACTGAGCCGGATCAATCACACATTCAAATACAGAAAACTGAACCCGCTGCCCATAATTAGTACAGGCTTTAGCAATTTTTCTTAAGCGTCTTTTACCGCCGGGACTTGTAACCATCACATCGTAACTCACCAAAACCATCATCGCTGTTCACCGCCAAAAGAAAGGTGGATATCCGTCAATATCACCCCGAATATAACGAGCCATGAGATTGGCTTGAATAAAGAAGAGAAGACCGATATAAACTGTCTCATCAATATAAGGATGAAAAACTTCATCTTGCTTACGATTTTGATATTCTGTCAGAACTGTTTTTCGAGTATCATCGTCCATAATTAGCGCACCGCTGGCCGCTTTAGTAAAACCTTTCTTACTAATTTGCTTCCGGTTGATTAAAGACAGTACCAGTCGATCTGCAATCACAGGACGGAACTCTTCCATAATATCAAGAGCCAGCCCAGGACGCCCGGGACGATCGCGGTGCAGAAAACCCACTGCCGGATCCAAGCCAACCGTTTCCAAAGCGGAACGTACATCATGAGCTAACAAAGTATATATAAACGAAAGCAAAGCGTTTACCTCGTCGAGAGGAGGCCGCCTGCTCCGTTCAGTAAATGTAAAA
>LIUH01000092.1:9087-9591 GCA_001462225.1 Fibrobacteria bacterium GUT31
GAGATGATTAAAAACACGAAAGTACTCCGCCGCCGCTTGCCCTTCAAGTCCGCGTACTTCATCCGTACTAGTTGTTCGCGGAATCCGTTCTATGATTCTATTAATCCTCTCCGATGCTTCTTTCAAAGCTTTTGCATCAACTTTAGCAGCATGATCACGAACAGTACGGTTTAGGACAACTCGGCAATTCGCCAACTTTCCGCTGACCACATTAGCTGCAATTCCACGAGTTGTCTGCTCATCATCAGCCATTCGATACTGTTGCCGCCGCAAGAGCACATTCCCGCTTATCGGTCCGCGGACACTAGCCAAAAAACGCCCATGCTCACTTAAAAACGAAACCGACACATCACGTTCAGCGCAAAAGCCAAGTAAAAATGGAGAACAAAGCACATTGCCGAAACAGACAATGCCGTCAAGGGTGTGAATGGGAATCTGCATCACTTTTTGTTTTTCTCTTTCTACCAACACCGTCTCTCCTTCTTTAGAAAGATAGGAACCTTG
>LIUH01000092.1:9782-17085 GCA_001462225.1 Fibrobacteria bacterium GUT31
TAACTGTGCTTCTATAAACCGTTCTACTTGCTTACGCCCTGCCCCGGCGCTTTTTGGCATACACAAATCCAGCATGGAACAATTATCACATTTCCGTTTTTCATACTTCGCCGCCGCTGTTTTTCCTGTCTCACGAATTCTCATAATTCGTTCAATAAGCGCAGTGGTTTTTTCACGAAGCTGAACATCAACAACCTCGCTGCTTCTGCGATGTTCCTGCAGATAGTAAAATTGTCCGCCTTCAATCGCTACGCCAAACATTTCTTCAAGGCATAAAACCTGAGCGCACAACTGCACCCGATCCGTGTCATCAGTTTTCTTTTTACCCCGTTTAAATTCAACAGGCGACACTTTCTCCACAGTTCCATCTTTTGTGTACCAAATTTCCACAAGGTCACACTTACCGATAAGCCCCCACTGCAGCGAGCGTACCGCCATCCCGTATTCCTGTTTGAACAAACGTCGCGATTCATGATGTTCCGCATCAACCCGCTCGTGCAGCACCCTTCCCTCAGCGGTAAAGCGGTTCTCTTCCCACAACTGTTCCAGGTGGATCAGCGTGTATTGCCGCTCACAGAATAGCGCGTGCTGCAATGCGGAAATTGGAATCAGATCGTCTTCGACATACAATTATAGAATCCTGTTTACAAGAAAACACTTCATAATTCCGACTAAACAGAAACAACTGTTTTGAAATCCGTCAGAACTTTCCCGTCCAAACTTATTATGTAAGCGGAAATATCTCTAGCTGGTAATGATCCAGCATCCTTACGCTCGACTTTTACACGATCAAATAATTCTTGAACTGGCTTACTTCCCATAAGAGAATTTTCATGTTCAAAAATAATAAGTCTTTGAGCACTCATAAGTCCCCTAGCCGCAGAACGATCATGTTCAAACATACCTTGCAAAGCTTCCCAAAAGAGCGCAAGATCATCCTCAGAAAAACCGGTTTGATTTGCTAAAGGTGCCGAAACAAAACCATAAGCACGATAGAGACCATAAGGGATAGTAAATTTACGACCCATAGTACGATTATCTCCACCTTGTTCTTCAGCCTCTTTATCTGTTGCAACTGCCATACGGGTAATACTATGTTCAGATGAAATCACAGGATCTACTGAACGGGCAAAGGTTAGCTGAACAGGTCCTCGTACCTGTCCGCAATTAACTTTTGTAGCCATAACAGCGCCAAAAGTTCTGATATCATAAAAATTCTGACACATCCACTTTCGCGCATCATCAACTTTGTCTCCTCCCTTACGTTTCCCATCATCATTACTTAAATCAATTCCCAATGCTTTGTAAGCCCGTTCGTGCTGACGGTTCAATACTGCTTTTTCTTTGACATAAATTTCATAAGGCGGTTTTTCATCTTTTATGAGACCAACATAATTACGGACTTTTCGTTTTAAACATACATCCGTTACCAAACCATGCCCGCTTTCTGCATCTACTCTAGGAAGATTTCCTGCATCAGGATCACCGTTCGGGTTTCCATCTTTCACATCAAAGAAATAAACAAAATCATAGCGTTTGCTCAAATCCATAAAATTCTCCTTTCAATTTATTTAGATGCCTCATCTGAGGTATCTTCTTTTTTTGAAGTAAACAAATCTTGTCGCTGGTGATAATAGCCAATGGCGAATTTTCCCTGTTCATGCAAATTTAAATGAGCAGGAAATTCATCAAAATGCCCCATTATCTCGCCTATTAGAATTTCCAAATTTGTTTTTCGGCCTCTATTCAGTTTAACAAGATGATGATTTTTAAGCCGCATCAAAGTTGGATACACCGAAACAGGTGAACCGCAGGCAGCTCCATAATACCGTTCCCGAATTGTCGCGTTTAATCCCGAATTTGCCTCTTCCTGGATTTTTTCAAGCACCGCAAACAAACGTCCTAAATGATAACCGATTGACAATTGACCTGTGTCAAGTCCCACTTGTAATACCTCCTTCTCATTATAATTCTTCCCGGCATATAACAGCCGATTTAAATATGCTTTTATCAAAGCGGCACGCACCGGTTTAACTCTGTTTATCGTATCGCTTTTAATTCGCCTTAGAACAGCCTGCAGTAATGTCGCCGGATATGGGGTTCCGCTTATTATTGCACGCATGAATTCCCCGGCAATGTTTGGTGGAATATTTTCACTTTTATCCTGAACTGCAGTATTCACCAAAATCCGCCAAATAGAATAATATATTGGCTCACCTTTAGGTTTAACAATTTCAAGAGCCTGAAAATGTTTTCTGATGTTTTCCGCAAATTGAGCAATCGTTCCTTTCAGCCAAAAACGAACAGCAATACGAGCTGCGTTAGGAGAAAGTCCCAGAATAAAAAACTTTTCATTCCCAGAATCTTCAACATAACTTCCCGTTTTGGCAGAATTAAAAAGATTTTTAATACGGTGGTTTCCTGCATCAGGATCATCTTTGGGCGGCTCTGAAAAGAAAAATGAAAAATCTTCTTCAAATTGCGTCTTACGATCTGACCAAAAAACGGTTGATGCATCTCCAATTTGTATTCGTTGAGAAGAATTCCTATCCAATAAAGTATTCAATGCAGTAGTATAGGCAAACATCGCAGTTTCACCGACTGGAGCGTTTTGTCCTTGTCTTTTTCCAAAAGAACGAAAAGAATCAAGATTGAAAGAAACAATGTTTGCTCCGGATGTTTGTGCTCCCCATACACCTTTTATAGATGTATGTAAAGTAGAAATTGAATCTTTCTCTCCAGTTATAAGGCAAAGTCCGTTATTATCATCAATATTAGTTTTACTGGCTAGGACCATTTTTACTTCATCCGTCTGACAGTAAAGTTGATAATCGCCGTCAAAACGAAAACTCATAATCGGATTTGTCTGGTATACATCTGCCCACTGTGGTGTTTGTTCGAGAGTCGAAATATTCAATGTAGATAAGAAAGTTATAATTGCTCTTTTCCTTGACGTATCCGATAGTTCATTTTGAATACGATCGACGAAAGCCTTTTTCTGCTCCGGTGCACGGGTTAATTTTCGTTTCTTTTCATCTACATGAAGTCCCTCAGTATTCACCATACCTAACACATAGCCTGCATTATCCCAAAGTAAGTTTGCCGCTATTCCCGACGCTCTTTTTACTCCTTGAGGAACCTGAAAATGTTTTCCCCGTTTTTTTGATCCATCTCCTTCTCGGGTATCTTCAATCTGTAATAATGAGCCTTTTTTATCAAGAACAATTATAAAGGGAATTTCTTTCCATTCCCAACCTAGAGGCGAAATAGAACTCTCCTGCTCTGCCGCTTTCCGATCATAGTATTCTTTGAGTGCCTGCAAAATCATGAATGTACCTCTAAAGTTCGACGATCTGTATTAACTGTGTTATTCTCAAGGCGGGCTTTGAAAAATTCAGGCCTTGGATTATCGGGATCATCATAATTAAGATCATACAGCATCCAACCAAGATCATCATCAGGATTGACTTTTTCTGATAAGGGTACAGCGTTATTAATTAAACGGAAATCGCAAGCAAACTCCCGACACCCAAGATATGGGCGATGAAAACATTGACCCTTTTTTGCTCGTCTTTCAAACATAGCTGCGTACTTTGCTTCCGTTTCATCACTCCGTTCATATTGATTTTGCTCGTCATTATCAGCCCAATATGGTCCATATTTAATCTGTTGTTTTCTTTTTTCGGGTGGAATGAATTGGAACCAGCCATAAATGCGATACCTGACATCTCTGAGAAAAAGCCCTGCCCGTTGCTGGCGATAATCTTCCACATAAAATCCCAATGGATCACCATTTCGCCCTTCCAACTGAGCTTGGGACGGCGTACTAGCTATTTTTCCCACTTCGTTCCGCCGGACACTAATCCACTTAATAGGATTTAATACTTCAATCTGTGTAATATGCCAGATAATGGCTGGTTTCCATAGGATAGCGTCAAAAATTGATCTGGCAGCTGAAGGTGTCATTACATCATAACTTACTCGCTCTACCTTCATTTCCGGTCGTGTAAAACATGCATAATCACCCCAAACTTCAAGACACCAATCTTTCACAATACCTCCTTAAATACACATAAAATCTTCAGGATTGTTCGGCATTTCATCAATGAGTAAACCTATCTCATTGCTATATTCAACCGAATTATTTAATGCAAATATTCCTGGGATAATTTCTTTCAAGGAACCTCTATTTTGTAAACAGGTAAACTGATCACTGTACATATTTATCGTATATCTTTGGAGTTTTCGTAACAGTTTTGATGTCGGAATTTCGCTTTTTTTAAGAAAATCTATCCATTTTTCACCTTCTCCATAAGGAACAAAGATACTACGTTGATTTGCGTCGTTAATTATCGTAAAAGCTTCTGCGGCGGTTCTAAACTGTATTCCCAAGTCGGAAGAATCCGGTTTCAATAGTTTCATTATAGCCTTGGTATCCAACGAGTTAGCTTTCCAATAAAGTTCTGAAAAATAACCGAAAAAAACACTTCTATCAATAGGATTCTCTAGGCCTTGAGAAATTATATTCTCTGCAGTATCACTAGCTTTTCTAAGAATTCCTATCGGGGCTCGTCGAGGAGCTTTGAATACTACCACCTTGCCAAGTTTGCCTACAGCGTTCAATTTCCCTTCCCGATTGCACCTTCCAGCAGCTTGTGCAATTGAATCTAGTCCAGCCAACGCCCTATACACCACTGGAAAATCTATATCAACTCCAGCTTCCACAAGCTGGGTACTGATAACACGAATACTTTCTCCCTTCTTCAGTTTTACTTTAATTTCGTCTATAACATCGCTTCGGTGCTGGGCGCACATGAGTGCTGAAAGATGATACGTCTCCTTCGGCATAAGTGCATAAAGTTCCCGACAGCTTTTTCGATCTGATACTATACAAAGCACTTGATTATATCCCGATAACTCATCAGCTAAATCTTTCCATTCTACTGGAATCGTCACATCCTGAGGAAACTCTACTTTGACCCGTTCCAAGTTTTTGTAGAGGCTGGAAACATCCTTGATGATCTCCCTTATGGAACCTTCTGGCAATCCATGAAAACTTGGAAATTCTTCCCGTTTTTCAAATACCGGTTGAGTCGCGGTGCATACAACAAAACTGACCTTATAATGTTCAACCAAAAGCCGCATGGTTTCCAGAATAGATTCAAGATAGTCTGGTGGAATAAGCTGAGCTTCATCGAGAATAACGACACTATTTACGATGTTGTGAAGTTTTCTACAGTGGCTTGTTTTCGCTGCAAAAAGAGATTCAAAAAATTGTACCGAAGTGGTTACAATTATCGGCGCATCCCAATTTTCTGTCGCAAGACGAGAACGCACCGTTGTTTCGTTGTCGTCCAGACTTGAATGATGTTCAACAATTTCATTATCACCAAATATATTACAAAACACTTGTGCATTCTGTTCAATAATACTTGTATAGGGGATGACATATATGATTCTTTTTTTATTATGCAGTTCTGCGTGTCTCAAGGCAAAAGCCATACTTGATAATGTTTTTCCGCCACCAGTCGGTACTGTCAGCGAGAAGAAACCTCCTTCCATTTCCGCCGCTTTGCGGCAATCTTCAAGAACTTGTTGCCTGGACGTATAAACTTGTTCATCATAAAAACCCTGTGGCCTTTGAGTTTTTGTCGCCATATAATCATCAAGGCATTTGTGTAACTCAGCTATAGTGGAATACCCTTCCCGCTCTTTACTTTGTTTAGGATCCATATACTTTTCGGTGTTCAAACGATCTGCATCAATCAAACATGAAAAGAGCATTCGTATCCAAAGAGGTATATCAAGTCCTGTATTAGAAAACATCCATGGCGGATTTTTTGGACATATCTCAGGAAGGGTAGCTTTTAATTCATCACTTATATCTTTTATACTTGAGTTCTGCAATCGAAATGCCAATGAAGCTTGTGATCCTATCCAGTCAGGCAAACCAGCATGATGCCCAGCGATACTGTATGAGAGAAAACGACCTATTGTTTTCCCAAAAATCTCCTCCACCAGTTTTGCACTAGGACCTGAATGTTCAAGTTTCCCACTTCCCTCAGAGGACGTTTCCTCGTCATAACCACTTTTTCTTTTCAGATAACTCTGCCATTCAGGGGTGGCCTTACCACAATCATGAGACATCCCCAAAACATATCCCCATTCACGAGAATAAAACTCTGTTGCAAATTCCGCTGCCAATTCTGCGGTTCCACGAAGATGCTCCTCCAATGACTGAGGTTCAGCCCATTGGCCGTTATCCAGTTTTCTAACATGAGCAAAATATTCCATAACATTCTCTTTATTCTATAATAAAACTATATATTATAACTGAACACTATACCACCAAGGAGCTAAAACCATACTAAGAGCGATTATATAATGCTCTCCTCGCCTCCTCAACATTCCACTCGATATGCTCGCGCAGCTCTCTCTGGCTGTCAAACGAAAGCCCAAAATCCCGCTCCATCTTCTTCACATTATACAGTAACGGCTGCTCACCCCATCCCAAATCGTTGAGTACGATCTGCGACTTCGACTGTGGACACAACTCAAGGGCAATCTTCGCTATTTGTTCCCAACTGGTAAACACATTTCCAAGCGCAAGATAAATCTCGCCGTTCTTGTCGCTCTCAAGCAGTTTTACATACAATTGTGCAATTTCACCCGAAGAAATAAATTGCGTTCCGTCGTGTTTCGTCAGCGTTACCGGTTTGCTTTTCACTACCGCTTCGGCGATGTCACGGAAACGCTTGTCGGCCTGAGAAGAACCGTCGGGGAACGGCGGATTTGAATAGGTGTAACCCGGACGGATAATGTTGCGCTTCATGGTGACTTCTTTATTAACGCCGTAATATTTTGCAAACCCCAAAACATAAGCTTCTGACGCGGACTTTGTACTGCCGTAAAGATCAAGCGGAAGGTTTACAACCGTTTCGTCCATGCCGTTGCGCATAACGCCCATTGCGGCTGTGCTGCTGGTGTAGATAAATTTTCCCACGCCGGCCTTTTCGGATATTTCAAGCAGATTAACAGTCGCGGCGGTGTCGTTATTCAACATTGAGACAGGCTCATTGCCCCAGCCAAGGGCGATGTGTATTACGGCATCGCAGCCTTTTACATATTTTGCCAAAAGATCATAATCTGTTATCGTACCTTTAACCAGCGCCGCTTTTTTGGCAAGCGACGGATATTTTTCAGGATTACGCGACAGTACTACCGCCTCATGTCCGTTCGCTACTGCGGCAAGCGTAACATACTGCCCTATGTTTCCAGTACCGCCTGTGATAAATACTTTCAT
>LIUH01000092.1:17206-23272 GCA_001462225.1 Fibrobacteria bacterium GUT31
CCGCCTGTGATAAATACTTTCATTTTTCCCCTCCTAAAAAACATATTGACTTATTTTTTTTATTATAATGGAAATTAACAAACAAACATAGTATCATTGCTGTAATATGAGCGAATATCCTTCAATACTTCTCACTTTTGCCGCAGGTTTTTTTTCCTTCTTTTCTCCCTGTGTGCTGCCCTTGATACCATCGTACCTGAGTATTCTCGGCGGTGCGGGTGGAACCGCAGTATCTTCAACAGAGAACGAGCCGGCGAATAGAAAGCGTTTTACTCTTCTCATTACAACTTTTTGTTTTATTCTGGGATTTACCGCAATTTTTATCGTTTTAAGTATCATCATCTCCGCTACTTTTTTACTGATGGGCGGCATCGCAAAATATATTCGGATTGCCGCTGGGATAATCGTGATCATTCTGGGGTTAAACGTTATTTTTGATTTCCTGGCTTTTCTTAATTACGAAAAGCGGCTGCGCATAAACAAGCCTCGTGGGCTTGCGGGGGCATTCTTCGCGGGAGCGGCATTTGGCGCAGGCTGGACTCCCTGCATCGGGCCAATCCTTACTGGCGTACTCTTTCTCGCAGGACAGAGCGGCAAGGCGGGTATCGCCGCGCTCTACCTCGCGCTTTATTCACTGGGGCTTGGGCTTCCATTCATTTTAGCCGCTGTTTTTCTCGACCGCTATCTTGTTACTGCAAAGTGGTTCCGCGCCCGTCTGCCTTTGATAAAAAAAATCAGCGGCGCTTTACTCATCATAATGGGCGTATTAATTCTTACAGGACGCTTCTCAGCGCTTAACATTATTCTGCAAAAATGGCAGTATCAGTATATTTTTTGGGCTCAGGACAAAGCGCTGCCTTTCAGAATTTTTGCGGATTGGTTAAATTTGATTCAAAGTTTATAATTAAAATAGGGGTTACCATGAAAAATAGAAATACATTGCCTGCTATTCTTACCTTCTGCACGGTTCTTCTCTTTTTTCTGCCGCATCAAACGCAAGCGCAGGTTTCTCCCGAAGCGGAACGTGCTCTCCGTGA
The DNA here is from genome assembly GCA_001462225.1 of Fibrobacteria bacterium GUT31. Classification (GTDB taxonomy): domain Bacteria; phylum Fibrobacterota; class Fibrobacteria; order Fibrobacterales; family Fibrobacteraceae; genus Fibrimonas. The sequence continues at coordinate 18,244 of LIUH01000092.1, forward strand.
CGCGAAGATCAACGTTCTTGAACGGCGAACAGAACCGCGTGATTTTTCACTGCCGTTCCTTGACGGAAAGAACGTGTCTCTTTCTTCATACAGAGGCAAGGTCGTTCTCCTTAATTTCTGGGCGACATGGTGTCCGCCATGCAGGGCCGAAATGCCTTCCATGGAAACTCTGTACAGGCGTTTTAATAATCAGGGGCTGGAAATACTTGCCGTTGATGTGGGAGAGGACACCCTCATGGTACAGCGATTTATCAGAAGCGGCGGTTATACTTTTCCCGTAATGTTGGACAATGATAATAAAGTGAGTTCTGTTTATGGAATTGAAGCAATTCCCACCACCTATATTATTGACCGGGAAGGAAAAATCATCGGCAGGGTCATTGGGAGCATCATGTGGGATAACCAAAAGGTAATCGCCGCCATCGACGCTCTCTTAAAAAGCTAAACACCAAGCCGCCCTTTTAAATTTCCTGGAGGTGAGGGGAATTGCCCTACGCCTCTCAGCTTCCTGCTTCGTGGCTCCGGGCCGCCTTTTTTGCTAAACGCGCATCCCTGCGCGTTTACCCTGCGGAGCCATTCGGCTCCTACGGGCCCGCAAAAAAGTTTCAATTCCCCTCACCTCTGACGATTTTTTTGGGTTTTAATATGCTTGTCTTGTGATTAAATTTACTTGCTATTTTTGAAGTTCCTGGAGGTGAGGGGAATTGCCCTGCGCCTCTCAGCCTCCTGCTTCGTGGCTCCGGGCCGCCTTTTTTGCTAAACGCGCATCCCTGCGCGTTTACCCTGCGGAGCCATTCGGCTCCTACGGGCCGCAAAAAAGTTTCAATTCCCCTCACCTCTGATGAGTTTCTTGGGTCTTAATATGCTTGTCTTGTGATTAAATTTACTTGCTATTTTTGAAGTTCCTGGAGGTGAGGGGAATTGCCCTGCGCCTCTCAGCTTCCTGCTTCGTGGCTCCGGGCCGCCTTTTTTGCTAAACGCGCATCCCTGCGCGTTTACCCTGCGGAGCCATTCGGCTCCTACGGGCCCGCAAAAAAGTTTCAATTCCCCTCACCTCTGACGATTTTTTTGGGTTTTAATATGCTTGTCTTGTGATTAAATTTACTTGCTATTTTTGAAGTTCCTGGAGGTGAGGGGAATTGAACCCCTGACCTCTTGAATGCCATTCAAACGCTCTAGCCAACTGAGCTACACCCCCGGAAGTTTCTTTACTCTACATAAAAGATAGATTTGTGTCAAGCAGTCGCCTTCACTGCGTGAAGGCGACGCCCAGCACCTAAATCTTAGGTGCTGGGCGAGTTATTGTTACGGAATCATGGCTCTGTCGCCGTTTTCGCCAAGGCCGCAGTTCAGAAGTTCTTGTACGGTTTTATTAATTGAACTCCCACAGTACCCATTTGGTAGAAGCAGGGTTTTCCAGAGTAATGGATACGGTTTCGGTTCCGGTGATATTTGTATAATCAGGCCAGGTTCCTATAAAAGTTCCTGAACTTTCTTCCCTACTATACACCGTGTTCCAGCCAGCTTTTAACGAAAGATTAATGTCATTAGTTTTTTCTGTCCAATTTTCTGTATAGCCGGTATCGGGATCGGTATAGTTATAGGGTTCGGTACGTCCTTTTCCGGTTATGGTAACGTCCTTGTCAACATATATAAAACCTACCTCTCTTTCATTTCCTGTACAATTATTACCTGATACGCTTCCATTATAGTCTACCTTACCCAAACTGCCGTCGTAATAATTGTTAGCATTAGTTGAAAGATATAATTCTGAGCATTTTACACTCGTGTCGCTTGCGCGAACATCAGTCCAAGCATAACGAATATTTCTATCAAGTAATTTATCAATATCTTCAAGGTAGATCGGTTTCCCTATGGAAAACGAGAGCTTACCGTTTGTTATGCTACCGCCTCCGCCGTTGTTGTAATAAACGCGGGGGTAGGTGTTTACAGTCCAGTCTGTATAGTAACTGTATACCGTTCTGTTGCCGGTGAAAGGCGTGTAAGTAGTAACATAGGTGTCCTCATCCCAGTCCAAAAGATATACCTGTTCGCCGGAAATCGTCAGTGTATTGTTCTCATTGTTGCTACTGTTGTCGTTGTTATCGTTGTTGTTATTACTATTATTGTTGTTATTATTATTGTCGCCGTTCTCCTCCTCGCCGCCGTCGCCACAGGCGGAGAACAAAAGAGCAACCACGAAAAGCAGGGAAACTAGAAATGTTGTTGTTAATTTGATTGTGGGTTTAGTTAATAAACTGAGGGGGGGGGGGTGAAACTGGTAGTTGGATTTTTGCCTGTTATTGCTGTTTTCATAATAAATCTCCTTTCTTGTTTTGTTAGTTTATTATTTCACAGGATGAGAATACTGTCAACATGGCGTTGCCAGCCTGCGCGCCCTGCCACTGCCGGATATGTTATAATGTATAATGTTTCTTCACAACATCAAAATAATTCTTTGCAAAGTTTCAGAGCCGGGCAACGCCGGAGCGGTCTGCCGGGTAATGAAAAACATGGGCCTTTCAGAACTGCGGCTTGCAGCACCACAGCCGCTTGATACGGAAAAAATCTTCACAAGGGCGGTTCACGCGCGGGACATTTGGGAAAATGCCCGAATCTATGACAGTTTGGCGGAAGCGGCCGCGGACTGCTCCGTTTTGGTTGGCACTACCCGCCGCAGGGGACATCACCGCAAGAGCGTTTCCATGACGCCGCGCGCCTTGGCCGCATGGCTCGCCGAACGCCCGGGGCCGGCCGGTATTATTTTTGGCAATGAGAGAACAGGGCTTGAAGACTCGGAACTGGAACTGTGTAATATAGCCTCCCATATCCCTGTTTTGGATACTCAGCCTTCCCTGAACCTCTCCCATGCCGTGCAAATTTACGCCTATGAGCTGTTTTTGGCTTTGGAAAGACAGAACCCCGTCAAGGGAGAGTGGCAGCCGATGAATCAGGCTGAAATTTCCGCCCTCGTTGGATCAATTACAGACACACTGGCAAATATAGGGTTTTACAAATATCCCGGCAGGGAAGAACAGGGCAATTTTTTACGGGATGTTATTTCCCGTGCCGGCCTGACAGAACGCGAAGGCCGCTATTTAAGAGACATCATCGCGAAAGCCGCGCGGCTTGACAGTATGCGACACAGCTAATATTTCAGCGGCGATTTCCTTCGACGTTTTTCCTTCCGCTTCGATAACGACATCCGCGAGTTTAAGATAAGCGGCGGCGCGCCGCTCGTGCAAAGCGCGGTGGGTCTCCTGCGGGTTTTCAGTTCGCAGGAAGGGCGGCAGTTCGCCGTCCGCCGAATCGGCAATTCGCCGCCACGCGGCGGCAGCGGAAATTTTGAGGTACACCACTATCGCACCGGATTTTTTCAACATGGCGATTGCTTCCGCGTTGTCGATGATTCCGCCGCCCGTGGCGATAACGCGCTGCCCTTCGGCACTGTTCCCGCCCGTGCTGAAAATAGCCGACAATGCTTCAGCTTCGGCTTTTTGAAAAATCTCCTGCCCTTCATTAAAAAGCTCTCTGGGGCTTTTCCCGTTTCTATGCCAAATCAACTCGTCAAGGTCGTCAAAATCGCACGAACAGGCAAGCGCCAGAGCTTTGCCCGCGCTGGTTTTGCCTGAGTGTTTCGGGCCAGTCAAAAAAATATTTCCCATGGGTTTTACCCTATACAAAAATCTGATAAAATACTACTTATGTACGGTCCATTGGTTTTATTGGTAATAATTTTCATTTCCTCGATTCCTGTGATTGCCGTGTACGTCTGGTTTCGTCTCGCCAGGTATCAATTCAAGCTTGTCAGATTTTTATTTGCGCTGCTCGCCGGGGCCGCCGCTTTTTTTCCGGCCCTTATTTTGCAGAACTTTTTGAATTTTTCCGTCTCCGCTGGCGGCAGGCTGGAGCTTTTTTATCATGTTTTTTTCCGCATCGCCTTTACGGAAGAATTAAGCCGTCTGTTGATGTTATTTGTGTTTTTCTATATAGAGGGCCGCATTACGAAGGACAGTTCCGGGCAGCCGTTTTCATGGAACGATATTAATAGGGGAGCCGCAATAGGCCTTGTCGCCGGTCTCGGTTTCGCCATACTTGAAAACGCGGTTTACGCGGCTTCTGACACCAGAGTTCTGCTGTTACGCGCTATTACTGCCGCCCCCCTGCACGGCGCGTGCGGTTCCCGTATCGGTACCGCCGCTGTAATGTTCCGAACCAACCCCGTTCAGGCGATTTTCCGCATCTTTGCCGCCACAGCCATTCACGGGGTTTATAACTTTATGGCTGCCATGCCGGGTTTACCTTCGATAATGGCAATCCTGGTAGCCTTTTCCGCCTTATTCACCGCAATCTCAACAATTCACAGCAGCCGGACTTCGGAAGCAAAAACCCTTGACAAGAACAGCGAAAATCAGTAAGTTTTATAATACGACGCAAGGTAGAGCAGTTGGCAGCTCGTCGGGCTCATAACCCGGAGGTCGCAGGTTCGAGTCCTGCCCTTGCTAAAAAAAAGCGGTGTTTTCTATTTTATTAAGATAACTTTCATCAAAATGACAAAGCAGGACTCGAAGGGTTTTTGCGGCCTGTTTGAGGCGAGACATCGCAGCCTCAAACAGGTAAACCGGCACGGATGCCGGTTTAGCAAAAACCCCGGCCTGGAATGAGGCAATAGGATGTTGCCGAGTGGAAGGCGAGTCCTGCCCTTGCTAAAAAAATTAAAAAGTTGAAAGCACATTTACCAATTGCCATAAAACAATTCATTTGTGTATCAGATGCAGGACTCGAAGGGTTTTTGCGGCCTGTTTGAGGCAACAGGATGACGTACACCGCCGTATGGCGGTAGTTAAATCGTTCCTATCGGCATAGGCCGAAGGCCATATGTTGCCGAATGGAAGGCGAGTCCTGCCCTACTTCTTGACATTAGATACAAAATGTATTACAGTTTAACTATGCGCGACACAGACGTTGAATGGGATGACAACAAAAACGAAACCAACAAGCGGGAACATGAGGGCTTGGGTTTTGAACT
>LIUH01000093.1:0-2436 GCA_001462225.1 Fibrobacteria bacterium GUT31
GCAAATGTTCGGGCAATGTTTTTCACAATTATAAAACAGTATAAAGCCGTTCTTTTCTTAGACCATATTATGGTATTTTCTATTTATTTTCAGCTCACTTAAAATAGCCAATTCAAGCGATTATCCGGTAAAAATCCTCAATATTATGGACTAGTGACGGTTTTTTCCAGAAAAAAAAGTATAGATTTATTCATAAAAATAATTGACATAGACCTTATTATGGTCTATTATAAGATTATTCAGCTCTTGTCATGGTCTGTTAAATATAGACCATATTGGGTGTTTGATAATTTGGGTTACTAAAATAATATGGAGGAATAGAATGAAAAAGGGTATATTGTTGGTTATTTTTACTCTATTATCTTTAGGTCAAGTAATTGCTCAGTCAAAACCATTCAAAGGTTATGATCAGGTTGCTTGGGGAGTTTCTGTAGAAAACGTCAGGAGAGCATATAACCTTGGAAATGACGTTGTACTACAAGAAAATTATGACAATGATCCAAATATAGCCATAATAACACAAGAAAATGTATCTGACGCTATTCTACAACGAGTATTCCTTTTCAATAAGTGGAAAGGTGAATATCAGCTATATCGTGTTTTTGTTTTTTATAGAGATCATAGCGACAATAATATCAGTAGTATAACATCTGTACTTGAAAATCGATATGGCAGACCAACAGATTTTAATACAACAACTGAACCGCAATTTCGATTATTTACTGAAAAAACAACAACATTTGGGAGATTTGCACCTGATATTGAGGTTGAATTGAGCCAACGTATACAAAATGATGCTGTTGTTCGGCGAGAAATGTTGGGATTAGCTATGCTCGGAATTGATACATCACATCTAAATTTTTTACGCATAGGTTTTACCTGGAAAGGTTTTAGAGATGAATATAATGCTTCAAAATTGGGGTTATAGGAGGAAAGCTGATGGATTTTAAACCTGGTGATATTGTTAAGCTTAAAAGCGGCGGTCCAAAAATGACTGTTTCTGAAATTATAGAGGATGAAGAAGTTATTTGCAAATGGTTTGTTCAGGATGAATTTTTTGAAAAGACCTTTGAAATTATTGCTTTAACGAAGATCAATGATTAATCTGTAACAAATAAATTGACATATAAATTAATTATATGTTATAATAGTAGAAAGAGAATAATAATGTCTATAGAATTACTGACAGAAAATCATGGTAACGAAATTGAGGAATTATTATCATTAACAAGTAATTATACTAAGATAATATCACCGTTTATGGGTAAAAATACTTGTGAAAAATTATCTAAATTTATCAATACGAATAAAATTAAATGTAAAATAATTACAAGATTTTATAGAGAAGATTTTATTCAAAATGTAAATAGCCTAGATGGATTATTGTCATTATTAAAAGCAGGAGCTGAAATAAGAGCGTTAATTGATTTACATTCAAAACTGTATATTTTTGATAATAGTTATTCAATAATAACATCTGCAAATTATACCTTTAGAGGGCTTTATACAAATTATGAATTAGGAGTTAAATTAGAAAACGAGCAGGAAATTAATGTAAAATGTGAAGAATATTTCGATAACTTATGGGATCGAATAGAAGAATATAATAAGAATAACCATAATAAGGCAATTATTACTGAAGAATTAATAGAAGAAGAAAAAAGAATAGTTAATATAAGTTCATCAACAAGGACATCAACAACAACTAATTTCAACGACACTAAACAAGGTGCTCAGCTAGATGTAAAACCAAATCAAAATTATGATTTAGTAGAAAAGATTTTTTCTCCATCATATAAGATCACTGAGAAAAATATATTTGGTTATTGGCTTAAATTTACATCTGGATCAAAAAATAGACATGATCCAGATAAAGAATATTTAGATTTCGAAAATGATTTTTCAAAGAATAAAACATTTTTTCCAAGACAACCAATTGGAATTAAAGCAGGAGACAGATTATATTTAGCGAGCATTTCATCTGATCAGGATAATGTCCTAACACCAATAATTATGGCAAGATGCGAAACCGAAGGATTTAACAAGTCAAATGAAATAACAAAACGTTTCGATAATTGGATGAATTGGATGGATGATTACCCATTCTATATTATTTGTAAAAATATGGAAATAATAAAAGGTCCAGTAAAAAATGGTATATCATTATTGTCTGTATACCGAGAATTATTAGGGAAAATATATCCATCAACATTTGGTAATACTGATATCACATTTGAAAGCATTAGAAAATTTCATTATCAAAAAGACAAATTAAGAATTACTAGCATTGCTTCAGAATATATAAATAAAGAATTAGATAAAAAGTTTGAACAATATGGAAAAATTATTATTTCATAATTTTATCAAGTATCATAATATAATTATCCTTCATTTACCTCCAAATCCTACCCCTCCCTAAAAAACTCCGTGAAACTC
>LIUH01000093.1:2441-2598 GCA_001462225.1 Fibrobacteria bacterium GUT31
CCTCCGTGGTTAATTCTTCTTATCCTCCATAAAAAATGTCAAAAATTGTTAATTTTTCCATATTAAAATATGTTAGTATGTCTTAAAATCTACGGAGAAAACAATGATTTTGCCATGGAAGGGCGGGCGGCTTAGTTTGATTGCCGCCGCCGCGAAG
>LIUH01000093.1:2760-4218 GCA_001462225.1 Fibrobacteria bacterium GUT31
CTTCTCTTGTGCTGTATAGCGACATTGGCGACTGTGGCATTTTCGCTTTTGAATCCGCAGATTGTCCGTTATACCATCGACTCTGTGATTGGGAAAGTGCCGCTCCAAGCGCCGGCTTTTGTTTCGCGGATTATCGACAGTTTGGGGGGCGTTGCGCTGTTACGCGAAAGGCTGTGGCTCTGCGCGATTTTTGTCGCGGCGGCGGCTCTTTGCGCTGAGCTCTGCAATTTGATGCGGAGTTTCACCAGTCTTGAAATTGGGGAGACCATCGCGTGGAGACTATGGAACACTCTTTACGCGCACATTCAGCGGCTTCCCTGGGACTGGCACGTTAGCTGTCAGACCGGCGATATTATTCAGCGATGTACCACCGATGTTGACAATATTCGCAACTTTATCCAAAACCATTTAAGCGAATTTATGCGAACGATCTGTGTTTTTGTGATCGCCGTGGCGATGATGTTCTCCATGGATGTTTTTATGACTCTGGTCGCCCTGTCGTTGATTCCGGTGATACTGATTTTCTCGGTGCTCTACTTCCGCCGCGTTAGCCGAAACTTTGCGCGCGCCGATGTTACCGAAGGGATCATGCAGGCTGCCGCGCAGGAAAATTATACTGGGGTCCGGGTTGTGCGCGCTTTTGGAAGGGAAGCGTGGGAGACTGAAAAATTCCGCGAAAAGACACAAACGCACGCCAATACATGGATCGATATTGGAAAAATGCTCGGGCTTTTTTGGGGAGCGGGAGACCTTTTGAGCGGACTTCAACTGGCGATTGTTGTCGCCGCTGGCGTTTACCGCAGTATTCACGGCGATCTTTCTCCGGGAACATTCATCGCTTTTTACGCCTACTGCAACTGGATGATTTGGCCTATTCGCCAGCTTGGGCGCATTATCTCAGATTTTTCAAAATCTCTCGTTGCGGCTAACAGGATTCGTGAAATTCTAGCCGCCGAGCCTGAGACAGACCCGAGCGACACTCTCTGTCCGCAGATAAAGGGAGAGATTTGCTTTGATCGCGTAACTTTCACCTACGGTACAGGCGAGCCTGTGTTACGCGACATTTCTTTCACCTTGAAGCCGGGTGAAACTTTGGCAATTCTTGGAGCGACAGGTTCAGGTAAATCTTCGTTAGTTCATCTTTTAAGCCGCCTCTACGACCTGCCCGATAACAGTGGGCTTATCACCATAGACGGGATTGATATTCGCAGAATTTCACGCTCTCATCTTCGAAGGAACATCGGGCTTTGTCTTCAGGAGCCGTTTCTCTTTTCAAAAACAATCCGCGAAAATATTACGGCGGCGCAGGGAAGTCTTGAAATGGCAGAACTTCATAGCGCGGCGGCGGTTGCGATGGTTCATGAAACCATCGAGGGTTTTGCGGAAGGTTACAACACGATTATTGGGGAACGAGGTGTAACGCTTTCAGGCGGACAGAAACAGAGGGTCGCTATTGCG
>LIUH01000093.1:4404-4999 GCA_001462225.1 Fibrobacteria bacterium GUT31
TCCGCGGTGGACACGGAAACAGATGCGCGAATACGCGCGGCTCTGCGGCATCGTGTAAAGGACGCGGCTGTTATTATTATTTCGCATCGCATTTCAAGTCTTATGCAGGCGGATAAAATACTTGTGTTGAAGGGCGGAACGGTAGAAGATCTAGGTTCTCACCGGGAGCTTATGCAGCGTGAGGGAACTTACCGCCGTATTTTTGAAATGCAAGCCGCAGGGATGGAGAATTAAAATGTCAGATTATGAAGATTTTAACTACAACAAACCCATGTCCTTCAAGATATGGAAAAAAATGTTTCCCTTCATCGAACCTGAAAAGAAAAATCTTTTAAAGTGCATGATTTTAATGTTCAGCGTCGCCGTGGTAGACATTGCCTTTCCGTTGCTTCTCGGTTACGCGATCAAACACAACATTCAGCCGCGAAGCGCAGACGGGATTTGGATTGTCATTGCCATTACGGTTTTTCTTGTTACAATTCAGGCGTTAAATGTAAGAAGTTTTGTTGCACTTGGAATCCGCTCTGAAGTTGGAATGAGCAGAAGAATCAGAAACGCGATCTTTCTTCACCTTCAAAGTTTAAGCCTCTCCTAC
>LIUH01000094.1:0-278 GCA_001462225.1 Fibrobacteria bacterium GUT31
GGAGTAAGATAGTAAATCACTCCGTAAAGTTAAAGGGTATGGTTGGGAGTGCTTGTTCTTTTTCATTGTGGTTTTATCCTATATTTTTGCAAAGAACTGTTTGGTTTATTCGGAATTGTCATCTCTATTAAATTATTTTTCAAAGCAGGCTCCAAAAAAGATTCTTTAAAATATTTTTCGCTTTTAATTCCCATATCACTCATTAAATCTTTTTTGCTTTTTTCCTTGCCTTTCAAACACTCCAAAAGTTTTTGAACTTGGGTGGTGACTTGGGTGGT
>LIUH01000094.1:447-1996 GCA_001462225.1 Fibrobacteria bacterium GUT31
ACTTGGGTGGTGACTTGGGTGGTATCCTCTTCATATTTCAGCGAAATTTTTGTAGCATTTTCTGAAAAAGTGAAAATTTCCCTGCCATATAATTTGGTTATTGCCGGCACGCCGAAACCTAAACTTTCTACCAATTCTATATCTTTGAAAATTCGCATTATTTCAGGATTTCTCGGTTTTGAAAAACCTGTAAAAAATTCCTCTTTGCCAATCCAAGCGAGCAAATTTCCATAAGTTGTTATTTCAAATCTATCTTCAAAGATTTCAAATATAGGAGTATCGCCTGCGGAATAATCGTTATGGGCAAAAGCATTTATAACCGCCTCTCGCAAGGCTTTTGAATCTACAAGCTTTTTTTCTATTCTATAAGGATAAGCAATCTTTGCCATCGTTATATTTTCAACATCTAACCTATCCAAAACCTTGTTAAGTGCGGTTATTAAACATTGATCGCCATACTCTTCGTTCTGAATTAAATTCGTTCTATCTTTCCCGGCCCATTTTGCAAGTTTAATGGATACTCTATTTTCATCAGCGAACATATATGCTATTTGGTTATATTCATCGCCGGTTTTAAAGTTCAAATTTTCGACAAATCTGTTGTTCAATTCCTTATGTTTGCCGGAATAATATATTTTTAACTGCGTAAAAGTTAAGTCTTGTCTGCGAGAGATTATATTAGCTAACGATATTGGCTTGCGAGTTGCAAAAAGCCGTTCTATCATTTCTTCTGTCATAGGTTGTGCGGAACTTCCTATGCGAATAAAACAGCCTGCTTCTGAGCGGCCTTTTTGTTTGATGTAGTACGGCGGGCTTGCGCCACTGGCTAAATTGACCACAATTATAGTTTTATGTTCTCTTTCTTCTGTCCAAATATCAAATAGACCCATTATGCTTGGGCGAATATTGTCTTTTAATCGGTCTTTTATTTTTAGTTGAATTTCATCCGGTTTACCAACGCCAACCACATTTCCGTTTTTATTTATTCCAATATATATCTTGCCGCCTTTTGCATTCAAAAAGGCAACGGCGAATTTTTCCAATTCATCCGTTAGCTTTTCTTTGAACTCGGTGCGATGAGTTTCTGTCAGGTTTTTTTGCGGCATTTGTGCCTTTCTCCTATTCCGCTTTCCACCCAACAACATTCCTCTCCTCTTTCCCAAACACAACGCCGAGCTTAAAAATATTGCACCCCTTTTCCAAATAGGGGACATAATATTTCTTTTCCTCAATCTGTTTCAACGCCTCTTCAACAGGCTTATCCAATTTTGCCTCTATCACAAATACATTCTTCTGCAATTTTACAATAGCATCAACATTGCCTACCGCCGAATGAACTTCTATCTCGCAGCTAACACCAAGCATATTTAAAATATTAGCGAAAGCAAATTCAAAATAATATTCCGTCATCTTGGTGATTAAATCGAATTTTATGCTCTGCATATAAATTTTGATTATTTCCATAAANGTATCCACATCGCCGGCTTGCAAGGCTCTCAAAAGTTTATTTACGTTTGAGGATTGCTTAATCGCATCAAGGCTTGAATAC
>LIUH01000094.1:2164-2599 GCA_001462225.1 Fibrobacteria bacterium GUT31
TTCCACATTCGGATAATTGAGTCTGTAAATCTCTAATTCACTGTCGTAATCCTTGATTGTCAAATAACCCGCCTGATACATAAGAGGAATAAGGGATATTTTGTCGCTATTGTACTTGCCGAATGCCTCTGCTGACAAATCCATGTTTTCTATGTCGGCTATGTCCGCTCCGTTTTTGTCTATGAACTTTGCCAAGAAACTCGGCGTTCCGGTCTCTGCCCAGTAAACTCTGAAAAGCCCATCTCCAAAATGATTCAAAATACTTACAGGATTATATACCGATGTCTCTATATCGGAAAATCTGTAGCCGTTGTAAAAATTCTTCAGCCTGTTCAGATAATTTTCCCTGCCACCGAATTTTTCCGAATGTTCGTTTATTTCCGGTTCAAAATAGCTTTCCAGTTCTTCTTGCGTTATTCCGCACAAGGCGGAGTA
>LIUH01000094.1:2855-3293 GCA_001462225.1 Fibrobacteria bacterium GUT31
CCACGCAACTCATCTTTTATATCGTTGTGTATTTCCGGGCGGTTAAGTGTATCAAGAAGAGGGCAATCGTATTCATCTATTATTATGGCGACCTTGCCTTTGCTGGTCCATAGGGCTTCCAGCAATTCCTTAAATTTTTCAGGAATGGTTTGGCTTTGCAAATTGATGCCGTATTTTCCCGCGTGGAATTTTAATTTCCCGTTCAGAAGCCCTATGAGTCTTTCTTTCCCTGCCGAAAAATTTTCTGCACTCATATCAAAGTTCACAACAGGATATTCCCTCCACTCCCAAGGCAAAGCCTCTATAGCAAGCCCTTTGAACAAATCCCTTTTGTTCTCAAAAATCGCTTTTAGCGTTGAACAAGTCAGGGATTTTCCAAATCGGCGAGGGCGAGAAAAGAATACGGAGTTGTAATTTGAAATCATTTTGTGTATGTAT
>LIUH01000094.1:3424-9324 GCA_001462225.1 Fibrobacteria bacterium GUT31
TATGCGGTTTTGTCCACATACACAGCGTAATCGTTGCGTATTTTTGCAAAGTCTTGCACACCGGAGAGAGGAAGTTTGCGAAGCATCAGAGTGAATTTAGAAAATTAAATTCTCTTTCCATTTTCCTATAATTCTTCTGTGAAACTCATTTTTTCATCTCTCCTATTGTGAGTGTGAACTGTGCACAGAATAGAGTGAGCAACAGGATTAGTGACTGTGAGGTTTTCATTTGTGTTTCTTTCCTATTTTAAAACTCAATCAATAGTCCGCATACAATAAGCATACGAACTATAAGAAATAAAACCTGCATCCGTTTTTCTACAGGCTATTAATTACCGCAGTTATTGCCATGCGTAGGTTTGGTCGCTCTTGCGTTGCAAGCATCTTCGGCGGAATCATAGCGTGGTGCAGGCGCAGGTGTCGGCGCCGGGGCAGGTGCTACCGGTTGGACCGCTTGATGTGGCTGCTGCCTGGGATATGTGATAGTAGGCATAGGCTGCGCCCTATGTTGTGCAGGCGCAGGCTGTTGCCGCACCACATTTTGCTGTGGGCGCTGGATTGCTGCTCTAGCTGCGCTTCCGTCCGGCTCGTCTTCAGCCGAAGCTGTTCCGAACAGTAACAAAGTTGCAGTTGATGCTGCGATTATGGTTTTGGTGATTGTCCTCATGTTATTCTCCTATGGTTGAGGGGTGAAATCTATAAACGCTCATATATTCTATTCCAGTCGGTAATATGCAGAGTATTGCCATCCACCGAAATAGAATACGATAGTTCCGCATAAGTGGTTGACCCTACTATTGTTCTTATATCATCCGGGGAACTGGATACAACCTTTCTATTATTGTTTGTGTCATACCAATACACTTCCGTTACGGTTATTGCAATCCTTGAATTTGTCGCTGTATATGTAAAATTATAGCCTACATATATCGGCTTCTTTGTGTACCATTGATTATATCCTTTTCCATCGCTATTGAACCGAATTGCATCCTCATTTGCATCCGATAAATCCTGCCAGCCTCCAACTAGTCTGTCGGCAAAGCTCACCCAATGTGCATACAAATTCAGATTTCCTTTCACAACCGTGGTACTCGTATATTTGGTCTTATCCACAGGACTTGCATACCAGTCATCAAACACATAGCTTGTTCTGATTGGTGATTGAACCGTTTCATATGCGCTTGCCATTGTGCTTGCCGAATCAACCGATAATATAAAAGGATCTGATATGCCATTTATGGTTCCGCCGTTTGGGTCAAACGAAAGAGAAAATGTTTTTATTTTAGTAGTAAAATTTTGAGCCGTTTCGCCGTATTTTGTTCCACGTATATTTTTCGCATATGCCTGAAAATAATATTTGGTATTTGGTTCGAGTGAAGATATTAAAAGTTCGAAATTTTCCGAATTTCCTTCTACGGGTCGGCAAATGGTGGCAATTGAACCTTCTTGCGGCAAATTGATGGTTGATGAGTAACAAAACCCTCTTTCACTGTAAGCCGGCTCGCCTGTAGCCAAAATCCTTGCGTGCAGCAAAGCCGAATTGCTTTGAATATCCGTAGCAGGGTTTACAGCAACATTGGGCAAACCGCTCCTAGTCACAAAACTATCCGGCTCGCTGAATTGCCTCCCATGTCTGGAGTTTTCCATGTATGCTTTCACGTAATATTTAACGGCATCGTCCAAATCATTTATGGTTTTAGAGAAATCCACGCCTTCTACAGCGGAGCAGTTTACATTTTGCTCCAATTCCGCCAAATATCTGGAATAGCAAAAACCTCTTTCCGTGAATTCGGGATTGCCTATTTCTATTGTTCTTGAATTGAGTTTGGCAGAAGTATAGCTCACATCCGTCACGCTTACCTTCTCGGCTTTTGGTGCTTGTATTTTCTTTATGCTGCTCAAAACCGCCTGATTATCATTGCCTATCTCTTCAACCGAAAGTATATCCGTAATTGAATATGCGGTATCGGCATCCTGCTTAACTTCCACGAGCGCACTTGTTTTCAAATTCAATTCCTTGCTCGGCACATAAAAAGTTATATACGCGCTGCCTGTACTCACTGATTTTCTGACCGGTTCCGCATTCACTGCCATGGAACCGAACTCCACACCGTTCCATACAACATTCTCAAGCGCAAAAGAGGATTTATTTTCTATCGTTAAAAATGTGGTTGCACTTGGTTCAAGCTGTATAGTCCATGTGTATCCTTTTTTATTAACCTCGGCTTTCTCGTTGTATTCCTCGTATCCCGGATGGCTCACACGCAAGCTGTAAGTGCCCTCATCAAGGTCGCCAAAAGAGAATGCACCGTTTTCATCCGATATTTTAGTTACAATAAGCCTATTATCTGAGGCCAGTCCCACGGTCACTCCCTCCAAAACGGCTTTTGTTTTGGAATCCATAACCGTGCCGCTGATGTCAACTTTGAACTTCTGCGAGGCAATATCATCGCTGCTGTCACTGGAGCAAGCGAATAAGAGGATCGCGGCTAGGATTGCGAGGGAGAAGAGCAGGAAGGGGTGTTTCATGGGGAACTCCTTTGGCTGTTAAAAATTCATTGTCCAGGACAGCCGTGCCATTGGCTGGCCGCTTGGTGAGATTGACGGAACGATAAATGCTTGCGGTTGCGAAAACGATTTAGCACATCCGATAATCCCATCAATAAGATAAATCGCAGCAAATGCGCCGAGCAAGCTTATGGCTATGGTTCTGTCAGTCTTAAAGGCATCGTCATAGTCTTTGTACTCTTTTAAAAATGCTTCGTGTTCGGCAGCATTTTCAGCAACGCCGCTGTTTATTCTCTTTTTGACTTTCTCGGCTTCATCAAAATTGGATTTGCTCTTTACTGCGAAAAAACCGCCTGCAAGCAGCGTTCCTGCTTCGAGAATCATTATTGTAAAGCCAGATCCGGTCTCTCTTTTGATAAAATGCGCCACACCAAAGGGGGCAAAGGGGAGAAAGTGTTCTCCGATGCCGGGCTTGTTTTCACGTTCCTGTATTTTTTCACATAAGGAAGCTGCGGCCTTACGCACGATCACTTGGAATTCTTCTTCCTCTGATAATAAGTTGTGCCTATCGACGGGGGAGCTGAGAGTTACGCCGTTGCCTTCGGCCCTCAAAATCATAGTGCTTTGCTGGGTTATCCCGTCAAAAGTCAATCTAGCAGTCACCGTATATTTCTCGTTGCCTGATTCAAGCACCGCTCTGCACTCTAATCCGTCCAATCCGCTTCTAATATTTCCATTAAAAGGTCCCAGCAAACTTGCCTTCGGAATATCGGCTTTACCGGAGACTTCTCTGTATTTTTCAAAATGCTCTTCATTCATTTCAACCCCCTTGAAAAGAACCTTTATTTCCTTTGCGCCGCTTTCTGCAAAAAGCGCAAGAAATGCAAGCAAACACGCAGTTTTTTTCATTCATCCCCCCCTTCCCATTTTCCTAAAGTTTCTTTCAATTTATCTCTAAAAGAGGGACTGCAAGATTTCGGGATGCATTGAACATTGAGGATGTTCAAATTATTTTTAGCTCTTCTTTTAGCTAGCTCCCGGCTATCGCCTTTTCCTGAGGCTATGGCCAGGATGTTGTTGAGTGAGCGCCGGTTTTTTCCGCACCGATAGCCGCTGACTTTGATGCGTTTTGCACATTCGTATCTTGGCTCTATGTCTTTGCCTTTGTCTTTGATGCATTTGTTCTCCCCTTCCTCTTCCCCATCGTCTGTCACCTCTATCCGCACAGTTATCCCGCCTTCTCCACATTGGGAACCTGGTGGTTGGATTCCGAACTCGGTCATCACTATATCCAATAATTCCTGATCTGCTTTAGAAGCTTTGTCAAGGAATATGCCGCTTTTGTCAGTATTCAAAAGCCCATTGGCAAGTTCTCGACTTATGTTTATAAAATCATTATCATCTTCCAGTTTTTTCCCCATCAGATTGGAAACATCCGGTGTTGCGTTCGTGCTTATACTCTGCCTTACTGCCATAATATCATATTTTTCATAGGCTTTGTAATATTTGATTTTTATTATAAACGCATACTGTGCACCGAGTTCTTTCCCTTCCGCCAATATATCCTCGTCACGAACCCCCTTACGTATATGGAGGTCTTTTTCCTTGTTCACCACGGCTTGGAACGCCTCGTCTCTATTCACAGTAATGTATTTGCCCGTACCATTGACTTCTGTTAACAGTTCTGCAAGAAGGCGGTCTGTGACCATATCAGATACACTGTCTTTACTAGTAGCAGTAGTGACAGCGACAAATACGTTCAACTGTTCCTGTGCCATCGCAAACGAACACAAAAGCAAGATTAAAGATATTTTCCTCATCTGCAATTCTCCTTTTTGATTTTGTCCTTCATTTTGTTCCAAAGCTCCTGAGGGGATTTATCCAGTGCCAATCGGCAGGCCGTTTCCATATCCGGATGTTGCCCTCTGCTACTCTTGAAAGGGTCTTTATAGAGGGGTTCCCCTGTTTTGCTGTCTTGCAAATTTATTTTCTTTACACATGCGTAGCAGTAAGCACGGTTATTTGGATTTGTTCCCTGCTCGCAACCCTCGCCTATTTTAAAATCGCTCAAATTGAGAATCAAAGTCGCAGATAGCTCATCATTCACCATTTTACAGCCAAAATCTTTAAAAAATCCGGTCATCATATCTGCAAACTCTTTATTCTCGCTCTTTATATATACACCCACATTAGCCTTTTTGCACTCCGCCTCAGCTTCTTTGTAAACTGCCGAGTGCTCCTTTGGAAAATCAACACCCAGGCCAATCAGAAACCCTTCCACATTCTCAATCTCCCTGTAAGTCTCGTTGATGTTCTTGCATGATTCCTTGGTTATTTTACTCGCCTGGTCCCTCAGCACACCGGTCAAATACCTCAGCGAATCCAAATAGGGCTTGGAGGCAGCCTGAACGTTTATGCAGGCTTTGATAAAATAGCCGTTCTGATCCTTGCCTTGCTCGTACTTGACACCACCGTAGTTTTTCATTGTGCTTTGAATGGACATGAAAACCGAGTCTTTTCGGTCAGTTTCACCGTTTTTTACGGTCTTTGTGCCTGTAATGTCAGTGCTTATGTGCGAAGCTATATCTTTTATGAGCGAAGCCAGAGCCTGCTCTTTGCTGGAGGTATATACTTCGGAGCCGCATTTATCCTGCGAGAAGGCTAAGGCGGCGGATAGCATAATAATGGGAAGTATTTTTTTCATTGAGATCTCCTACGGTATTCTTAAAAATGCCTTGAGCGTATTCAAAAGGAACGTGCCCGTTTTGGTGGCTATTTGGCTGAATGTGCTTTTCTTGGGTAATTTGACATTCGGAGTAGTATTCTGCTTAAGCTCGCTAATCTTGGCATCTGTGGATACAAGTTCGCCGGACGAAGAAGATAACGGCTGTTCCGTTTTTTCAACCTTTTCAATTTCTTCTTTTGCTTCTTTGTAAAATTCCTTATTCAAAGCCACAAGAGACACCACACGGAACATATCTCTCCCGTTTTTCGTGTATTTGGCACATATCCACCCAATTTCTTGGGTGTTTAACAAAGGAAAGTTCTCCAGCTTGATTTTGCTCACGCTTGAGGCTAACTTTTGCGCCACTCCTTTTTCTATGAGCGTGGAATCAACCGAATCGTAGTCAACAAAGACTTTCACGCTTTTGGCAAGCTCCACCTTGGCTTGGTTTCTGGAGAATTCCAGGGAACTTGAAAAGTCATCAGCTTCGTACACGCCAAAAGCACACGGAACCATGCTGCTTATTTTCGCGCACTGTGTTTGGAGGCTATCCCACTTTTGCACAAGTTGCTCTTCCGAAACACATTGGGCAGAAACTGTGCCCGGCATGAATGCTGCAAAGAGAAAGGCGCAAAAGATACTATATATATTAGTTACATAGTGCGCT
>LIUH01000095.1:0-4498 GCA_001462225.1 Fibrobacteria bacterium GUT31
TATAATTGATACTGGATACTAGTTTATCTATATTCCTCTCTATGCAAATGAAAAAACTTATGCTCGGCGACCATGCCGTTGCCCAAGGTGCATATGAGGCCGGTGTTAAGGTGGCGGCGGCGTATCCCGGCACACCAAGCACGGAAATAACCGAATACATTGCAAATTTTAGCGAAGTAAATGCCGAGTGGTCGGTTAATGAAAAAGTATCCATGGAAGTAGGCATTGGAGCAGCAATGGCCGGAAAGCGAGCATTAGTCGCCATGAAACATGTCGGCCTTAATGTAGCCGCAGATCCGCTCTTTACATTTTCATATACCGGGGTAAACGCAGGGCTTGTTGTTGTTGTTGCCGATGACCCGGGTATGCACTCAAGCCAAAACGAGCAAGATTCACGGTACTATGCCCAAAGCGCCCATGTGCCCATGCTTGAACCCGCAGATAGCCAGGAAGCAAAAGATTTTACGATGCTCGCTTACGAGTTAAGCGAAAAATATGATACCCCGGTGTTCGTGCGTCTCACTACACGGATCGCTCATGCTCGCTCTTTTGTGGAAATCGGCGAGCGAAAAGATGTTGAATATCCTTACAAGCAAGATATTTCAAAATATGTAATGGTGCCGGCAAATGCGAGAAAACGCCACCCCGCAGTGGAGGAACGTGAGAGAAGGCTTTCAAACGATATAAACGGTGATTTGCTCGGTGGAAGCATAAATAAAATCGAATATGGTTCAAATAAAATCGGCATTGTGTGTTCCGGCGCGGTTTATCAATATGTAAAAGAAGCGTTGCCGGATTTTGCGATTTTCAAACTTGGAATGGTCTATCCTATTGCATTTGAGAGTATCAGAGAATTTGCAAGCAAATGCGAGAAACTCATTGTTATAGAAGAGCTTGAACCCTTTATTGAAAACGCATTAAAAGCAAATGGCATAGAATGCCACGGAAAAGATTTAACCGGTTTGCAAGGCGAACTCAGCGTTCAAAAAATACGTGAAGCCATATTGGGGCACAAGGCATTGCCGGAGCATACGGAAAACATTCCCATGAGGCCACCGGTAATGTGCGCAGGTTGCACTCATCGCGGCGTGTTTTATATTCTCAGCAAACTGAAACTCAATGTGGTTGGCGATATTGGCTGTTACTCTCTTGGCTGTTCTCCTCCGTTGAATGCTATGCATTCGCTTGTTTGCATGGGTGCATCTATTTCAAATGCACATGGCATGTTCATGGCAAAAGGCAAAGAATTTTCAAAAACCAACATAGCTGTAATAGGCGATTCCACCTTTATTCACAGCGGAATCACAGGTTTAATAGATGCGGTCTATAATAAATCTAACATCACCGTAATTATCATGGACAATCGCACAACGGGAATGACCGGTCACCAAAATCATCCGGGGACAGGCATCACCATAAAGGGCGAACCTACGCATATGCTTGATTTGGAGGCCGTATGCCGTGCTTGCGGTGTTCAAAATATTTCTGTTATTGACCCATATAATTTGGCAGAGGTTGAAAACGCAATTAAGAAACGCCTTGAAACGGATGGTGTTTCCGTAATAATCGCAAAACGCCCATGTGTGCTTCTTGAGAAGCCAGTGCAGCACAATATTGTATCAATTTCAGATTGCAAAAAATGCGGTATATGCTTGAAAATCGGTTGCCCTGCTCTTAGCAAACGCAAAGACAATTCGGTAGAGGTGGATGGTGCGCTTTGCACGGGTTGCATGGTATGTGCGCAAACTTGCAAATCCGGTAATATAAAGAAGGAGGGCGGCAAATGAACCTCAACATATTGATTGCAGGGGTTGGCGGCCAAGGGACTCTCCTTGCGAGTAAAATTTTGGGAAACTATGCACAGTTGAGCGGTGCGGACTGCAAAGTATCCGAAGTGCACGGAATGGCTCAACGTGGCGGCAGTGTTGTTACATACGTTAGAATCGCAGACAAAGTTTACAGCCCATTGTTCGATAAAAAACAGGCAGACGTGGTGTTGGCGTTTGAAGAGCTTGAAGCATTGCGTTCTGCCGGGCATATTAAAGACGGCGGAATTGTCATTGTCAATACGCAAAACATTTATCCTATGCCGTGTGCCTTGGGTGCAGCCGAATACCCCAGTGACATTTACGAGCAATTATCAAAATATAACGCCAAAATTCACAGAATAGATGCAATAGGCATTGCGAAAAAATTGAATGATATTCGCACAGTCAATATTGCGATGCTCGGTTTTTCTGCCGCCGTGTTGAATTTCGACAAGGAAATGTTTATAAGCGCAATTGAAAAAAGCGTAGCCAAGCCAACATTGGAAATTAATCTTAAAGCCTTTGAGCAGGGTTATATGCAAACAGCAAAAGGAGAGAATCCATGACAAACTATTATGAAAAAGAATTTGAGACAATGCCACGGGCAATTCTTGAAAGATTGCAACTTGAACGCCTGCAAACACTCGCAGGATATGTTTATGAAAAGTGCGATTTTTACCGTAAAAAAATGGATGAATCCGGCATTAAACCTGCGGATATAAAGCGTCTGAGCGACTTGAAAAAACTTCCGTTTACCACAAAGCAAGATCTGCGTGATAATTATCCTTATGGAATGTTCAGTGCCTCAATGAGCGATATAGTTCGTGTCCATGCATCAAGCGGCACAACAGGCAAACTTACCGTAGCAGGTTATACTCAAAACGACATTGACATTTGGTCAACCGTTATGGCACGTTCGCTTGCAGCAGGCGGTTGTTCACGTAGCAGCATAATTAACGTCGCTTATGGCTACGGATTGTTCACCGGCGGGCTTGGCGCGCATTACGGCAGCGAGCAACTCGGTGCGTTGACTATACCTGCATCAAGCGGAAATACAAAGCGGCAATTGCAGATGTTTAAGGATTTTAAAGTCACTACGTTGTGTTGCACACCTTCGTATGCACTTTATTTGGCAGATGAAATGGAAAAGGAAGGCTATAAGATCTCTGATTTTAATTTGGAGCAAGGGCTTTTCGGTGCTGAGCCGTGGTCGGAGGAAATGCGGCTGCAAATTCAGGATAAACTTGGGCTTAAAGCTTATAATATCTATGGGCTAAGCGAGATAATAGGGCCGGGTGTTTCAATGGAATGTGAGTGCCAGTGCGGGTCGCATATTTGGGAAGATCACTTTTTGCCGGAAATAATTGATCCGGAAACGCTTGAACCTTTAGGCTACGGCAAACAGGGCGAACTAGTGTTCACAACGATAAGCAAAACCGGAATGCCTTTAATCCGTTATCGCACCCGCGATCTTTGTTCATTGATTGACGAGCCGTGCAAATGCGGGCGCACCCATGTTTGCATGACAAGGATTATAGGGCGCAGCGATGATATGCTCATTATCGGCGGGGTCAATGTTTTTCCATCGCAAATTGAAAGCGCGCTTTTCACGATGAAAGAGATAGAGCCGCATTATCAAATTATTGTTGACCGTGTGAACAACCTTGACAAGATAGAAATACAGGTTGAAATAAAGGATGAGTTATTCAGCGATGAAGTTAAGAATCTTCAAAATCTAAAAAGCCAGCTTGAGAAAAATGTTTCCAGTGCAATTAGCATAGGCGTGAAAATTCATTTCGTAAGCCGTGGTACAATAGAACGCAGTCAAGGCAAAGCCGTAAGGGTAATTGATAAAAGGAGGATTTAACATGATAAAGCAAATTTCCGTGTTAATAGAAAACGAGTCGGGTCAGGCTTATAAGCCAATAAAGGTGCTCGGCGAAGCCGGTGTGGACGTGTGTGCGGTATCGGTTGGCGATACAATAGACTTCGGCATTCTGCGAATGATCACACATGATAACGAAAATGCGGTAAACGTATTGAAAAAAGCGGGCTTCACAGTGAATTTTACAGACCTAATCGGAGCTATTGTAGAAGACCATCCGGGCGGCCTTGCGAATCTGCTTGCCGTGTTTGAGAAAGAAAACATCAACATTGAGTATTTTTATTCCTTTATCCAAAAAAAAGGAGACGAAGCGGTGATGTTTTTCAAAGTGGAAGATATCGATACGGCTATTGAGAAACTAAAGAAGCATAACGTTAGGCTTGTGGAAGCGTTATAAAATTGCTTCAACCTGCTCTGCTACGCTATCAAAATCGCTATCCAGAAACAGCACATCGCGGATTTTTTCAAGAGTCTGGGCGGTTTCCGGTTTCCATGTTTTTTCTTTTAGGCGATCAAACGCAGCGTAGGCGGCAGTATCATCGTAATTTTCGCAAGCGGTTTTGATAATTTGCAGTTGCTCTTTAAGATATGCGGTGTCTTCCGTCACATTTGCGTTTTCAGCAACGGTTTCAGCAGGGCTTAATTCTTTTACCAGCGTTTCAAGCGTTTTTATAAAGGCTTCCGTATTGGCGGCGATAAATTCCGTGTTGCCGTCAAGGCCGGCTTTTTCCAGTGCCGCAGCCTGCTCTGACTTTTCTCTTTCCCCGATATTCGCCAATGCGGATTTCATGGCGTGTGCTGTGGT
>LIUH01000095.1:4644-4859 GCA_001462225.1 Fibrobacteria bacterium GUT31
GTGGTTGTAAACAGCTTTATATCGACGTTTCGCAAAGTGACGATTGCCTTTTCCGCATCACGGCAGAAAACTTGCAGCAATTTTACCCTCTTTTCCTCGGGCAGAGCCGCCTCTGTTGATTTGTACTTTTTCGCTTCCTCCGGGTGCCTGTTGCGGATAAATTTGTTCAACGTAGCGTTCAGATGACGGATATCTATCGGTTTGGGAATAAATCC
>LIUH01000095.1:5131-5718 GCA_001462225.1 Fibrobacteria bacterium GUT31
ATCCATAAAAATAATATCGTAAATTTTGCCGCTTTGCACTTTTTCTATCGCCGCAAAACCACTGCCCGCCGTTTCTATTTTCAGTTTATACGGAGACAAAAGCCCTTCGGCTACATATAAATTCGTCTCCACATCGTCCACCACAAGCACACTTCCGTACGGCATTAGCTCTCGGGTGATTTGCAGTTTGGCGGACTGCCTGTCGCCGGCAAATGTGAAGTTGCGCAGCCTTTGCGCAAGCTCTGCGCCGATTGCGGAAGATTCCACCGCTTTTTGCTTTACCGCTATGGTAAATACGCTACCTTTGCCGTACTCGCTTTTCACATCAATTGTGCCGTCCATCATATCTATCAGTTTTCTGGTAATATTAAGCCCAAGCCCGGTTCCTTCAGTGGTGCGGTTTGCCTCTGCGTTAAAACGTGAATACTGTGAAAACAGGCGTTCCTGATCTTCGCTTTTCAGGCCCTGCCCGGTATCTTCAACAACAAAACGTAGCATAAAATCTTCATCACGCAGGAAATGGCTTACCGAAAGTTTTACATTTCCTTTTTCCGTATATTTAATCGCATTTGAGAGCAGGTTATTCA
>LIUH01000095.1:5861-6007 GCA_001462225.1 Fibrobacteria bacterium GUT31
GAGAGCAGGTTATTCAAAATTTGTTTTAACCTGAGTTCATCGCCGTAAAGTCTCAGCGGCAGGTTTTCGTTTATATCCAGCGTTAACTCAATCTGTTTTGAACCGATACGAACTATGTTAATCTGCACCGCATCGTTGATAAGGCT
>LIUH01000095.1:6116-20365 GCA_001462225.1 Fibrobacteria bacterium GUT31
AAGGCTCGGCACATCGTATTCCACGGGGTTGAGTTCCATTTTTCCGGTTTCGATTTTTGACATGTCTAAGATGTCATTTATGATCCCTAATAGGTTGCTGCCGGAAGCATAAATTTTCTCCAACGCCGTTGCGTATTCGTCCGGCAAATCTCCTTTTTGCAATTGGATTTGCGCAATTCCGATAACCGCATTCATCGGCGTGCGGATTTCGTGCGACATCGTAGCTAAAAACTCGCTCTTTGAACGGGTAGCGGCTTCGGCGGCACGTTGCGATTCCACTATTGAGGTTATCTCCACACATTCAAACAGCCGTGCAACTTTGCTTTCGCCGATTTTTGCGGAACGAAGGATAAACCAGCGTTGTTTTCCGTTTATTTGAATATCAAAGGTTTCCTGAAATGCTCCATCTCGCCTCAAAAATTTTCCAAAAAAAAGTTTTAACTCTACGGAGGGAAACAAATCGGTGAATGGCAGATTTGCAGCGTATTCACGCTTTTCAATGTCGAGCAGTTCCACAAAGGATTTGCTTATATACTCCACACGTGCTTTATCATTTACAATAACGATTAAATTCGGTGATGTATCTAAAGTTTTGTCAAAGGTCTGGCCGGTTTTTCGAAAACTCTCAAGCACGCTGAACGAATATCTGCCAAGCAGAAAAATTACCACAAAAATCATCAGCATTCCAACGAAATTGAGCACATTATCGGAGAAGGTGGATTGAGCGCCTATAAGCGAAACATCGAGTACGAATATGAAAAAAGCGGTTGCCACAGTGGTCAACGCAATCATGATAAACAAGCCAAGAGCATCGACATACGTAAGACTGAGCAACACACATCCTATCATGATATAATAAACCAAACGGTCACCGCCGACCAGTGCAGCTACGATGAGTTCAATCAGGGCAAGAGAGAACGGTGCAAGAATAGACATGTGCCGCATCGTCAGTTTTTTGCTGCTTGTTATGATAAAAACGAGAACGGCTGCTGTTGCGCCTAAAACAAAACGATAAAGCACAAACTCGTAGAATAATCTGTAAAATATTATTGCGAAAAAAAGAAACGCAATGGTTATGCCTCTCGTGAGATTTTTTACAACAGTATCAAAGGAATTGTCATTGTTATTCACTTCGCAATCCCTCCTGTGGCCTGTTGTAAATACGCGGCAATTTCATAAGATCAATTTCGTTTGGGCATACAAAGCGGACTGCACTGGGCATAATTTCATAGTCTATAGAAGTTCCGTAGAAATGTTCGCAGTCAACGCTCATGCACATCACCTCATCGGAAGACAGCTTTATTTTTTTCGCCCGATAATGCAACACTAAATCCTGCAACTTGCGGTAATTGCCGTGGGTATGGCTGGGAACGCACGTCATTATTTTCAGTTTTGACATATTTTTGATTATATAAACATCCAACATTCCATCGTCGGGATGCGCATCAATCGCCGGATACATATTTTTTCCGTAGCACGGCGCATTAGCTACCATTACGGAAACAAAATCGCCTTCTATCTTTTCGCCGTCAATTTCGATAAAATAATTTTGGCTCGCCTTGCCTTTCAAAATAAGCCCCATACCAGCCAGCATATAACTCATATCGATGGGCATCCCTTTTTCAATCCATTTGTCTCCCATTACATTTGCGTATGCTTCCAGCCCTGCCATCCCATAGCATATTCCGTAATTGTTCCCGCAGCGGACGATATCCATGGGAGAAGTTTTGCCGAAAACTTGGCTTTTTAATGAATTGAACAATTTCACGTTCTTGTTTCCAAAATATCTTAAAAAGGCATTTGCCTTGCCGTAAGGATGTGCCGCCACTTCTACATTTGAAAGACCGACAACACTGTTGACAACTTCAAACAGCGTGCCTGTTCCGCCTATTGAATGTATGCGGACGGTTTCATCCGTTATGCCGGCGATATAATCCTGAATGAACATAACGGCATCGCGGCACCACTGCGAAACGTAAACATCATATTTTATTTCGGGGTATTTGACAAAAAAAGCGGAAATTTTATCTTTAACAGGTTTTGTTTTACCTTTTATTCTCTTTGAAGCAGGGTTGATTATAAATAAATGTCTCATCCCGCTATCCTTACCAATTCCGCCCAAAAATCTTCTGCGACCGTCAAAAATGCCTCCACTATTTTCGAGTCAAAATGTGTGCCGCTGCCATCTTTGATAATCTGCACCGCTTGTTCGTGGGTAAAGGGTTTTTTATACGGTCGCTCGGACACCAGCGCGTCATATACGTCGGCGATTGCCATAATTCGCCCTTCAAGGGGGATATCCTCTCCTTTAAGCCCCCGCGGATAGCCGGTGCCGTCCCATTTTTCATGGTGCGCCCCCGCAAACCGTTTGGCATGTAATAAAAATCCATCGTCCTTTGTTTGGCTGATGATTTCATCTATAATCCGCTCGCCGTCAATGCTGTGCTGTTTGATTAGATCAAATTCTTCGGCGGTGAGTTTTCCGGGCTTGTTCAGTATCAAATCGCTCACTTTGATTTTACCCACGTCGTGCAGTTGGGCAGAGGGCAATAGAACGGTTTTGTCCCAATCGGACATTTCATTTTCGTAAATCCCGGCACTGATAAGCGCATTTAAAAGAATCTCCAGATAAGCCTGTGTACGCTCTATATGCCCGCCTGTTATCGTGTCGCGACTTTCAACCATATTTGCGATAATTCTGAGGGTCACGTTGTGAAGGTCGCGTACCACCTGTTGGCTTTTTTTTATCTGCTTGTCCGTTTCAATGTGCGTTTCTATGCGTTTTATCAACACCGGTGCGGAAAAGGGCTTGTTGATGAAATCAAGCGCCCCCATTTCAAAGCCGTGTATTTCCGATTCCGCATCATTTTTTGCTGTAAGAAAGATTACAGGAATGGATTTGAGTTTCTCATTTGCTTTCAGTATTGATATTGCCCCAAATCCATCCGTTTCCGGCATATCAACATCCAGCAGAATCAGGTCTGGTGTGATTTTCTCCAATAATTTGAACATTTTCGCAGCAGAAGGCAGGGTGAATGTCTTATATGTGCCGTCCAGCGCATTTTTTGCCATCATACGGTTTGTTTCGTTGTCATCAACGATGAATATGGTTTTCATTGCGTTTCTCCTTTGGTGGTAAAATAGAAAATTTCCCCCTTGACAAACCCCAAAAAATTTTCTATATTTGAGATTATGTCTCAATCTCAATATGGGAATATTCGTTATGAATAGGATAATTTCGCTGAATCCGGGGGATAAAGCGGTTGTTGAGCGGTATGCTCAGGGTATGGATAAAGCGTATAAGCTTAAGCTGCTGGCTCTGGGGCTTACAAAAGGCACGGAATTTACCTTGATAAAAACTTCCCCCTTCGGAGACCCCATAGAGATAGAACTGCGTGGCTATAGGCTCTCCTTGCGCAGACACGAGGCAGAGGGAGTTTTATGCTCACAATAGCGGTTACAGGCAACCCTAATTGCGGAAAAAGCGCGCTTTTTAATTTGCTCACAGATGGGCGGCAAAAGGTTGGAAATTGGCCAGGCGTGACGGTTGATAAAAAAATTGGCGAAATCAAACATAAAAATTTAAAGGCAAAACTTGTGGATTTGCCTGGTATTTACGCCTTGGATGCTTGGAGCGAAGACGAGCGGATTTCACGGGACTACCTGCTTTCCGGCGAACCGGAATTTTTGCTCAATATTCTGGATAGCACAAATCTTGAACGGAATTTATATTTAACAACAATTTTGCAAGAAATGGGTGTTAAAATGTTAGTAGTGCTGAATATGATTGACATTGCGGAAAAAAATCTAATCAACATAAATCTGGAGCAATTTGAAAAGGAATTGGGAAGCCCGGTGGTTGCGGTTTCTGCGCTCCGTTCCGGAAGCAAAGACATAATCATAAACAAAATAGCGGAATTGCTAAAAACGGAAAACAAAACCCAGCCTTTGCCTGTGCCAAGTGAAATAGAAAACGCAAACGAAGAGAGCAAAGACGAACTCCTCGCCGAATGGCGTTACAAACGCATAGAAAACATCATGGCGAAAACCGTTAAAAAAGGAATCCCCGCTTATGCCGAGAGCGATAAAATTGATAAAATAGTTATGAACAAATTTCTCGGCATACCGCTTTTTTTGCTCGTAATGTATCTGCTGTTTTGGCTTACAATTCACGTAAGCGGAGTTTTTATAGATTTTTTTGACATAGCATTCGGTGCGATTTTTGTGGACGGCGTGAGATATGTTTTAACAAACATAAACACACCGGAAGTAATAGTTTCTATTCTGGCAGACGGTGTTGGGGCGGGCATTCAAACGCTTTCAACTTTTTTGCCTATAACATTTTCGCTGTTCTTTTTCATCGGTTTGCTGGAGAGTTCCGGTTATATGGCGAGAGCGGCTTTT
The DNA here is from genome assembly GCA_001462225.1 of Fibrobacteria bacterium GUT31. Taxonomy (GTDB): domain Bacteria; phylum Fibrobacterota; class Fibrobacteria; order Fibrobacterales; family Fibrobacteraceae; genus Fibrimonas. Next base: position 10,521 of record LIUH01000095.1, read on the forward strand.
GTAATGGACAAAGTGATGCGCACCATGGGTTTGCCCGGCAAGGCCTTTATTCCGATGCTCATAGGCTTTGGCTGTTCCGTGCCCGCTATTATGGCTACCAGAAATTTGGAAAATAAAAGGGACAGGATTTTAAGCGTGTTTATGGTTCCGTTTATGAGTTGCGGAGCGAGGCTTCCGGTTTACATTCTTTTTACTGCGGCATTTTTTCCGAGCAATGCGCAGAATGTAATTTTTGCATTGTATGTGATTGGCATTGTGCTTGCCGTTGCAACGGGGCTTTTGTTAAAAGGCACCGTTTACAAGGGAAGTTTGGCACCGTTTATAATGGAGCTTCCGCAATATCACACACCGCAAATAAAAGGAGCAGCTATAAATGCGATGTTTCGCCTAAAGGCATTCATTAAAAAGAGCGGCAGAATTTTAATTCCGATAATAGCGATTTTGGGAATGCTGAACTCTGCTGGCGTGCTTCCGATGGTTGGAAAATCCATTGCTCCGGTCTTTTCTCCGATAGGCGTAAGCGAAGAAAATTGGCAGGCTTCCGTTGGGCTTTTTTCCGGTTTGTTTGCCAAAGAAAGCATAATAGGCACAATGAATTCCCTTTACTCTCAGGATGCGGAAAAGAAGGAAGATGAAAAATTTTCCTTGTTTGAAAAACTGGGCGAGGCCTTTGTTTCCATTGCAGACAATGTAAAGTCTTTGGGCACAAAGATAAAGAACCCGCTCGGTTTTGAGAGTTCCGAAGAAGATGCATATTTATTTGATAATATGCGAAAGGCCTTTAACAACAGTTCCGCCACTGCATTTGCCTTTTTGCTTTTTGTGCTTTTGTATGTGCCATGTATTTCTGCGGTTGCGGTCGCTGCAAGAGAAGTCGGTTGGGTTTTGGTCTTTTTGCAATCCCTGTATTCAACGGTTTTGGGCTGGTGTTTGGCGGTTATTTTTTACCAGCTTGTTGAGGGGCATTCCGCTGCGAGCATTGTTGCTGCGGCATTGATACTGCCGGCAACGATTTTTGGAGTTGTGTTTTATGCTCGGAAGTCGGGGAGGTTTGGGTGAGATTTACTAGCTTCCGAATATGGCAAACTTTAAACAACAAGCCGGCATTGCTGCGGCAAATTTAGCGCAAAACGGAATGAAAATAGGCCTTGGCACAGGCAGTACTGTATTTTTTGCCTTGGAAAGACTTGCTGAACGGCAAAAAACGGAAAATTTGAACTTTTCCGGGGTTAGCACTAGCTTTAGCACAACCTTGCTTTGCCGCAAAATGGGCATAGAACTAAAAGATTGCGGCTCTGTTTCTCATTTAGACCTGGCAATAGACGGCACAGATGAAATAGACCCCAATCTGAATCTTATAAAGGGGCGCGGCGCGGCGCATCTTTTGGAAAAAATAGTCGCAAGCCTCACAGATAGGTTCATTATAGTTGCCGATTCAACCAAAAAAGTGAAAAACTTAGGTGAAAAATTCCCCATTCCTTTGGAAATTTTGCCGGCAGCCCTTGGCTTGGCAGAGGCCGGAATAAAAAATTTGGGCGGCATACTAGAGATTCGCATGGCTGGAGCCAGCAAAGACGGCCCTGCTATCAGCGACTCCGGAAATATAATCGCAGACGCAAATTTCGGTTTAATAAAAGAACCTATAACCCTTTGCAAGGAACTGGATTCCATTCCGGGACTTGTCGGCCACGGCTTATTCATCGGTCTAACAAAAGAAGCCTTTATTGCGGGAGAGGCAGGGGTTGAGCATATTTCTCTCTGATTATGTCTCCGGGGGCTGCATTAAAATGCCACCACTCGCTATGCAAACTTATCCACCCGCTTTGCCCCATAACCTGGCGCAAAAATCCTCTATTACTAATTTGAGTTTCGGTTAGCAAGCCTTGCTCCAAAGCCTGCTTCTCACCGCGCTTGCCCGCATAAAACGCAAAGGAATCGTAAGGAAGCCCCATATCCACAAGCTCGCCGTTTTCGTCCAATAAACCTATATCAACCGCCATTCCATACGCATGAATGCTGCCGTTTCGCGGAGATGAAACAAAATTTTGCCAAGGAGTGCCTCGCACAGCGGCACGCAACACCTCTTGAGCGTTATTGGAGCGGGCTGCGTCAAAAAGGATAAATTTATAATCCGGTTTTAGCTTTTTTAAAAGAGCCGCTGCCCATTTTAATTTTTGCATTGCATCCTTATGCAAAAAAGCTCGCTGAATGTCGCAATAAACATTATGTCCGGTAAAATTATCAAAAGTGGCATAGGGCATTCTTATCACCAGATTTTTTATTCCCTTAACTTCTTCCCAATCTTCAAAATCCTGGGCCGCCGCAATCCATTCCTTTTGCGCCTTGCAAAACATCAAAGGCTTTTCCGGTTTTTGGGGAACAAACAGAGAAAGCGTATCGCTTTGGGAAAACGCTGGGGAGAAAATGAAAATTAGGAACAAGTTGAGAGTTGAGAGTTGAGAATTGAGAGTTGGAAGTTTAAAATTGAGAATTGAAAACCGAACACAAGATGCCAGTTTACCCAAAACCAAATTTAAATAACCCTTAACTTTCAACTCTTAACTCTCAACTATTAATTATTACAACTCAATTCCCTCTCCATGCAATTCTTCGCTTTATCGCATAATTTAACACTCAACTGTTCGCTGAAGTTAAAATCGCGATCTTCGATAACCAATTCCTTGGGGTCCGAATCGTAGTCAAAAATAATCCACTTATTGTTTTTATCCCTAAAAACAACGCTATTAAATTCCAAACCCGATAAAGAATCTATAACAGGAATGCGGCACTGCAATTTTCCGGCAAAATCCGTTTTAAAATAAACACTGCCCAAATCCGGCGGCACAGTATCTAAAAGTACTTCTACGGAATCTTTTGCTTTGAACTTTAAATAATCCGACTTTAACATCAGCTCGGTTTTTGAAACATTATTTGCAAAATCCTTGGCTACCACAAGTACCTTTGAATTTGCTTTTACTTTTGCTTTTATAAAATGCCAATCGCCGATGTTTTCTTCATCTTCAACTCTTATCAAATCGTTTTTTATTTTTGCCATCTCCTTAGGGGCAAAAGGAAGAGAATCGTACTTTTTGCCGAAAAGCAATTTCTTATTCTGATATATATCCAGCGAATATATAGACATGGGATTTTCCAATGGCTCACGGCTGTAATCCACAATTTTAACGGCAAAACCCGAATCAAAAGGCGCTGCCTCCGAAACGGACGGTGCTATAGTATCAGTGCATGTCATTTTTTTGCAGGGATTAAGAGCAACCTTTCCGTCCGGAGTTCTGTACTCAATGTGCAAATGCGGATTGCCGATTCCCGTGCTACCGCTATATGCCAAAGTATCGCCTTTTTTAAAGCGAATTTTGAGTGAAAGTTGCACACTAGCCTTCTCCTTTTTTAGCATCTCTTTGCGAATTAAATCATCTATTTTTTTGTTGAACTCCGCTAAATGCGCAAACACCCAAATATGCTCGTCTTTTGCCTTAAATTTTATGTAACGTCCGTAGCCAAAAGCACCCCGCGCCGCAAACTCTACCACCCCATCGCTGGGTGCAATTACAGGCCAGCCCTCCTCCATATCCGTTGAAAAATCTATCCCCGCATGATAACGCGTTCCCCTGCTTTCACCAAAAGAAGAGGTCAAATAAGCGACCCTGCCCAGCGGCTGATAAGGCGAAGCTGCTGACGCCAAAGATATCGCAAAAAACATCCATCTCTTTATGCCAAATCCGTAACCCAAACCCTATTTCTTCCGTTTTGTTTTGCGCTGTACAAAGCCTTGTCCGCTTCCTCAACCAGATAGCTGTATTCCATGCCTACACTCGGAATAACGGAGGCAACTCCTATGCTAACCGTAAACTTGGTCTCTTCGCCGTTTGGCGTTAAAATAACCTCATTTTCAATGGCTTTGCGTATTCTCTCTGCCGTAACATTTGCCTGATAGGAATTTGTCGCATGCAACAAAACTCCAAATTCCTCGCCTCCAATCCTAGCTATAAAATCCGTGCTTCTTTTTAAACTGCTCTTAAAAATTTTTCCTGCTACCTTAAGAAGATCATCGCCTTGCCTATGCCCGTAAGTATCGTTGTAATTTTTGAAATAATCAATATCAATCATTAAAAAACTCAAATTGACCTTATCCCTCAAAGCATAGTTCCACTCTAACGAAATTTGCCTGTCAAAAGCCCTGCGATTGGGAATTTGTATTAAGCTATCCATAAGGGAATCCCGCTCCGCGATTTCTTTTAATCTTACGATTTCCGAAACATCGCTGAGCATAAAGAACATGCCGTCCTTTACATCGTCAGACAATTTGTCTGCAAACAAATCAAAAGTTTTAGCTTGCTCATTTACCGTTATTTTTTGATAATTTTCGTAAAAAGAACGTTTTTTTGCTATATCCGCAAACAATTCTTTAACCGGTTCTTCCGCGAACAATTCTAAAAAACTTCTACCTATAAAATCATTTGTATCCTTTACTTCCAAAACTTTGCAAACCGATTTGCTCAGGTATTTTATTTTGTTATTTTCATCCACTAAAATAAGCACATTGGGGGTGACCTTCATCAATGCACCAAACGAAGTAAAAGCTTTGTCAATTTCATTTGATTTGGTAACTGCGTAATACAAAACTATAAAGAGCATCAAACTTCCGATAAGTATCAGGGTAAAATGCATCCAAACACTGCCCGATATAGAATATTGCGCCTCATTGCCATTTAGTATAAAAATGCTTAAAAGCAAATTTATAACCTGCGTTACAGCGATAAAAATCAAATAATTCTTAACGCTAAAATATGCGGAACCGATAATTAAAGCTATCAAATAAACGCTGTGAAGATATTTATAAGAATCTATAGCGTAAGATGATACTAAATAGATGAGATACATGGAAAAAGGGATTATAAACGGCAGGCTTTTTAAATTGGTTTTTTGTAAAAGCAATAGTCCGAACACAGCAATACAGGAACCTATTGTTATCCTAGTCACGTTCTGGGACCAGCTACCATCAGTCAACAATTCCGCTATAATTCTAGATATACAGAAAATCACCGCACAAAACAAAACCGTACGGTTAGCACGTCTCCTATAATTCAATTCCAGTTCCTGCTCATCCATATCAAATTCCTAAGAATTATACGTAATATACATTTTTATTGCAATAATAGGGAAAAAATAATTTGCCCCAGCCAAAAACTCAAAAAAGCAAAGAAAGCTCCCCCAATAACATCGGAAAGCCAATGCACACCATAATAAACCCTTAAAAGCCCCCATGTGAACGGCATAAATATCATAATCCAGCCTATACCGGGGGCAACCGCAAAAACCGTAAAGCCCACAGCCAGATTGTTCATCGTATGGCCGCTCGGAAAACTGTATTTGTCCAAAGGCGGAACCTCGGCATTAACGCTTTTCAATAGCTCAAAAGGGCGGCGGCGGCGAACGGAGAGCTTTATTGCCCAGTAAAAGGCAAGGCTAACGAGAATAACGGGAATAACCCGTTTTACCGACAGAAACAAAGCCTCTTCCCCATAAAAAAAGTATAAAAACACCGTAACCAGAACCCATATATAACCATCGCCAAGGCGTGTATAAAACCTTAAAAATTTGTCTGTTTTGGCAGAAAACGAATGCCTGCGCCAAAAATAAAAAAAACGGATGTCTAGGTCGCGCATAAAATCCTCGCCCCGTTCAACCTCAATTTAGGATTTCCAAGGCTTTTTTTGCAGGCGATTATGTCTTTTCTCTTTTGAGCCAGCAATTTGCCCAGTTCAAAATCGCGCAAAAGCATATAAGTTTCTTCCATGCGGTGCAATTCGCTTTCCAAAATTGAAATTACCGTCTTTTCCGTCTCTTCCGCTATTTTTTTTGTCGCATTCTCCAGCAAATTTTTCGCTGTTTCAAACCCTTCCGTTGTAAAATACTCCAAATCGGAATATGGAATGTCCGCAGCCTTGGAATTTTTTAAAGCTGCAGTGTTTAAAGCCTCCGCCAAATCGTTTCGCAAATTCCCCTTGCTGTCTATGATTACGCTCAAAAATCTTTCACCGGGCAAGTTGTTTATTCCCCAATGCGCATGGACGGAAAACTCCAGAACAAAATTGTATTGGACAAGAATTTCCCCGGCCGGAACCATATCGCAAACAACGCATGCCGTATTTCCGAAATCATCGCTCAAAGCCTTGTCTAAAAGCCTTTGCATAATAGGATGTTCCCAATGGAAAAAGCTCACATTTTCGTAATTCAAAGCCGTTTCCCTGCCGGTCACAACAGTGATGGAGCTGCCATCCGATTCCGATATTTCGCCATTCTCCGAAGAACGGGCGTTTTCCACCCCCAAAAGGGTTGCATGTTCAGGCTGCTCCGGCTCGCCTTTAAAAACAAAACTATCCGGATAAATGCCTTTTTGAACATCTATATCCAACCCTTCAAGCATATCAAAAGCAAACGGCAAAAGCTCATCGTTTGAATCCATTTTTTGAGCTTCCGCAAGCAATTCCTCGGAAATTTTTCTGTTTTGCGAATTGAACTCCAGCAAGCGGTCCCTGCCTGCCTCCGCTTTTTTGCTCTGTAAAAGCATTTCCGCTTTGCCGCGGGGCAAAAATTCCTTGACAAACTTGCCGTATTTTTTCGCCGGATTTTCCAAATAGCTTTTTAATTCGCTCTCAAATTTCGCATACATCTCGCCGCCGCCCATCAACGAATGCTCAAAAATACCCAAAGCCTCATGGTACCAAAGAAAAAGCATTTCCCCTCTGCTCTTTTTTGCATAAGGAACATGAATGTAAATTTCCTCCCCCTGCCCAATGCGGTCTAATCGCCCGATACGTTGTTCAAGCAAAGAGGAGTCTTCCGGCAAATCAAAAAGCACCAAATGTTGCGCACTCTGGAAATTCCGCCCCTCAGAGCCTATTTCGGAAGACAATAAAATATTCGGACCATCCGGCTGCATCCAAGCAGCAGCAGCCTTGTCACGTTCCAAAGAACTCTCCTCTTCCCTAAACACAGCCGCAATACCCTCGCCGAATTCTTCGCACAAAAGAGCAAACAAAGCCGAAATCTCATCAGAACCGGAACATATAAGAAGAATCTTATCCTTCTCATGCTCGCGAATAAATGAGCATAACCACTCCCCACTCCCCACTCCCCACTCCCCATCAATCGGATAAGTCTTCAAAACTCTCCTCGGAAACCCCTTAACGCTTTTTCTCGTATTGCGAAACACGGAAGAACCTGTGCCCAGAGCATCTATAACGCGCCTCATCCATTCTGCGGCAGTTAAGGATAAATCCGCTTTTATGGGTAGCCACGAGCGAATAGGCGAATTTTTCGGAATGCTCTTTTGCAAAGCCTCCCAGGAGAGTTCCTCGTCCGAGTCAAGCGGAATTTTGGATAAATCCTTTGCTATCTTTTTATAGTTGTCCTGATTTTTTTCAAATTCTTCCCAGTTTTGAAAACGGGCTTTGTCCAGGAGCCTCAACCTGTAAAAATAGGCTTCGGGAGCCAGTTGTATAGGGGTGCCGGAGAGCAAAAGCAAACCTTGTATTTTTTGCGAAAATTCTTCCGCAAGTGTATATTCCGCATTTGTGCTATGGGAGGTTTTTACGAGCCGATGCGCTTCGTCTATAATTAGCAAATCCCAATGAACTTCCAAAGCGGCAGTAGCCATATAGCGATTTGCAAGTAAAAATTCCAGCGAACATATAACGGTATCATGAAACGAAAATACGTTTTGCTGTTCTACGGCATGTTTTCTATGCTCAATAATATAATCCTCGTCTATGTTTGTAAACCAGTGATTAAATCTTTTGCCGAACTCAATTAGCCATTGATTCTTCAACTGCTCGGGAACAATGAGCAGAGTTCTGCTTATTCTGCCTTCTGTTTGCAGGGCATTCCAAATCAAACCGCTCTCTATGGTTTTGCCAAGCCCCACTTCATCCGAGAGCATCAACCTTGGCAAAGATACGCCCCTTGATGCCCTAAAGCACAAATAAAGCTGGTGCGGCAGCAACCTTAGCCTTGGCCCAAGCATTCCCCTTGCAACGGATGATTTCCATATCCCGCGTAGTTTTGCAGCACGTTCTCGCAAGCAAAAATCAAAATTGCCGGAAAAAACTTTTTCAAGCAATTTATTCAAAATCTCAGCGGAATTATCTTCGCTTTGCTGCCTTAAAACGAGCGTATCTTCCGAAATGCTTTTATTTTTGTTTTTATAATGCAAAAGACCGTTTTCTTCTGTGATTTCTTCAACAAAAAGAGAGATGCCTTTAATAGAAACCGCTTTGCTGCCGGGTTTTAAAATATAGCGAATCAACGGAGATGTGCCTTTTGAACTATAAATTCTCTGTTCGCCGGAAGCGGGGAAACGCATGGTCACTGTTCTAAAATCCTGATCGACAACTTCCCCCACGCCGAGTTCCGGTTCTGTTTCGCTTGTCCATCTTTGGCCTATGATGAATTTAGGCACTATAATTGCCAGCTCCTATCGGAAGTTCCCGTTATGCCGCGGAGTTTAAGCTCAAAATCTTCAGGGTTCGTGGCGGCTTCCAGTGCTGTTTGTTTGGAAATATTCCCTCCGTTATAAAGAGCCAGCAGCGCTTGGTCAAAGGTTTGGCTTTTGTATTGCATATGTCCCTCTGCAATAGCGGTTTCTATAAAATCGCTCTTGTTTTTATCTATTATGTACTCCTTTATGGCCGCAGTATTCACCAAAATTTCCGCAGCGGGAACTCGCCCCACCTGGTCGCTCCTCGGCAGCAAGCGCAGAGATATAATGCCCTCAAGGCAAGATGCCAAAAGAAGGCGAATTTCATCGTGTTGGTGAGGCGGATACATTGAAAGTATGCGATGGATTGTTTCCGATGCATTTGTAGTGTGGATTGTGGCAAAAACCATATGGCCGGTATCTGCGGCTGTAAGGGCTATTTGCATTGTTTCCAAATCGCGAATTTCGCCTATGAGCATAACATCAGGATCTTGGCGAAGCGCCGCTCTAAGGGCAGCAGCATAATTGTTGGAATCCGTTCCTATTTCGCGTTGAGAAATTATGGATTTTTTATCCTTGTGCAAATATTCCACAGGATCTTCTACCGTTAAAATATGGGTTGATTCGTATTCGTTTATGTGGTCTATCATAGCGGCCAAACATGTGGATTTGCCGGAGCCTGTTGTACCTGTAACCAAAACCAAACCGCGTTTTTTAAGGGCTAATTCCAAAACAATTTCAGGCAAGTTCAAAGTGGCAAACTTAGGAATTTTTGAATTTATATGCCTGAATACTATGGCTGGGGTCCCTCTTTGGCGAAACACATTAACGCGAAAGCGCCCCAGTTCCCTCGCGCTCAGGGCGAAGTCGCATTCTTTCGTGTTTTCAAACTGCTCCTTTTGGGACTGGTTCATTATGTTGCTCAAAAAAATGTCCATTAACTGATAGGTGATTCTTATATCGTAGAGTTTTTTCAGTTCGCCGTGAATGCGAAATGTCGGGGGAATGCCTATGCGAACGTGTAAATCGGATGCTCCGTTATCTACCATTGCTTTCAAAAATTGTTCTATGCGTACGGTTTGTTCTGCTGATTGAGTTTCGGCCATTTTTTCTCCTTGAAATTCACGCTTGACCTTCGGCTAAAGCCAGTTTCATTTTCAGTTCTTCATTGTCGGGATCCTGTTCCAGCAATTCCCTATACACAACGGCAGCTTTCTGCGGCAACCCCTGATCCATATAAAGCTCGGCAAGTGTTTGCGTCGGATTTTGGGTTAAAATTTCTTCGCCGGCAAGCAAGGAAGCCATATCCCCTGTTAAATCGGGAAGGTTTTCCATGCGGTCTGTTAAT
>LIUH01000096.1:0-1127 GCA_001462225.1 Fibrobacteria bacterium GUT31
GTCATGTAACTGCCCCTGTCAGGGCCGGAAGCCAACTCGCTCAAGACGGGGTTGTTCCCTATCATTCCAATTCCGCGGAAAAAATGGAAAAGAAAAACACCCAGCATGATCAAAAACAAAGCTGTATTGCGGTGCCCCGCGTAATCAAAAAACGGGGCCGCCACGGCGAATACCATGCAGACCGACCGCATTATCCATGTAAAACTAAAAACCCCGATTATGGAAAAACGCCTCGCGAGAATCTTCCCCAGCGGAAGCAAAAGCAGCGCCAGATACAGCGCCGAACTCATAAGCCCGATATATGTCGGGGAGGCCCCCAACCGCAAGGCAAAAAGAGTTATGATGATTCCTACAAGCAAATTCCAGGAAATCGCGTTAAAAACATTGAAGTAATTGTAAACTTCACGCGCCTTGCCCAAACGGTACGGCGACAGTTGTGAACCCATGTTTTCAATTTATCAATGTGTCAGGGAAAAAACAAGTTCTAGAACTCCTTGATTGTACTCTTCTGCTTAATCCCTATAAGAGGGACAAATAAGGCAAAGAGCGCTAACGCCAGTACCAGACCAACCGCAAGACCGATGGTGTATGTTACACCGGAGCTGCCTGTTATTCCGGTCAACAGCGGGCCCAGACATTCATTCGCTGTCATAAAGTAGGTAGTTACAACCACAGTCATAAAAACGGCGGGCAGCAGTGTAAGCCAGTAGAACTTCCCTGTCTTGGCGAGGTACGCACTGGCCGCCCAAAGTCCAATAGTCGCCATGGTTTGATTCGACCACGCGAAATACCGCCAGATTATGTTGAAATTCTGCGCACTCGAAATGGCGAACAGTACCAATAAGACACCCACAAAGAAAAGAGGAATTGCCACAATCAGCCGGTTTTTTATGGGTTTCTGATCAAACTTGATTGCGTCGGCAATAGTAATACGAGCGCTGCGGAAAGCGGTGTCGCCTGAAGTAATAGGACAGGCAACCACGCCGAACACAGCCAGAAATCCACCAACCATTCCCATGTAGTCGATGGAAGATTTGGTAACAATGACGGGAGCCGCGACCGCTGTTTCTAAGCCAACCACATTGAAATGAGCCATTGTAACTGCGGCCCAGATCAAAGCGATAATA
>LIUH01000096.1:1344-4923 GCA_001462225.1 Fibrobacteria bacterium GUT31
CAGCGCGCCATAAGCGGCGACTGAGTAGCGTGAAAACCGGAAATTGCGCCGCACGCTATTGTGATAAACAGGAACGGGAAAAGCTTTCCCATAATGCTGGTACTTTTGTCGGGCCTGAAATTTGTAAAGGCAAATTCCGGTATATTCCTGATTTCACCGGAGAAGAACATCATGAAAGTCATACCTATTGCCATGATAAGAAGACAGGCTCCAAAGAACGGGTAAATCCTTCCGATGAGCTTATCAATGGGCAGCAACGTTGCCAGAATGTAATAGCCAATGATAAAGGCAATGGCGATGTAGTAGAACGTAACGCTATCAGGAGCTATCATGGTATGTAAAACCTGAGCGGGGGTGGTTACAAACACTACGCCTACGAAGATGAGCAACACCGTCGAGAACACTCTCATGATGTAAAGCGGTTTTTTTCCAAGGTACTTTCCGACAATCTCCGAGATGTTCGCCCCGTCATTTCTGACCGAAAGCATACCAACCATGTAATCATGGACAGCTCCGGCAAAGATACAGCCAAACACAATCCACGCAAAGGCCGCCGGGCCGAACAAAGCGCCCGCGATTGCCCCAAAGATAGGCCCAGTACCTGCAATGTTCAGGAGTTGTATAAGCAAGGTCTTCCATTTGGGCATGGCTACATAGTCAACCCCATCGCTTAAACGGACTGCCGGAGTTGGTTTATCTTCTCTTTTTTGAAAGATCTTTTCCACCAGCGTGCCGTAAATGAAATACCCAACGATTAACGCTAAAACAGAAATGATAAAGGTAATCATAAAATCCTCCTTGTATAATTATAATTCCACTTTTGAAGTAGTGTAAATATTTTTTTGTTATAAGTGTGTACAATAATTATTGACATTGTAAAGCGGATGTCACCCGTCTGCGCCCCAGTCTTTTTCGGCTTCTTCTATTGCCGCGATTATTTTATTATTCGGCGCTCTGGCGGAAAGCAGGCTGAAAAATTCTTTCTGCTGGCACAGAAATGTGATCTTAGAAAAAGCGTCGAGGTGCTGTTTTGGCGATTTGGAGACTATTAAAAAAATAGTGTGAACTTTACTGCCGTCGGGCGTTCCCCAGTCAACACTGTGGAGCAGAAACGCAATCGCCACAAAAGGTTCTTCGCCATCCTCAAGCATGGGAGTACGGGGATGGGGAAGCGCTACGCCGTCTTCAATGCCGGTAGACATAAGCGCTTCCCTTTCCATTATCGCCTGCAAGAGCGTTTCGTTCTTACGGGAAGGCAATAGATCAGCCGACAAATTGCCAATTATATTGGACATGACTTCTTCACGACTTTCGCCTGAAACTCCGTAGTAAATACCGCCGCGAATTACCAACCCCGAAAGGTTGTCTATAATTAAATCATTCATTTTTCTCTCCGTTCTGAAAAACAGCGCGTAATTTCAGGTTCGTTTTATCCAGATCAAAACTGTTTTTAAAATCCTCTCCCAATTCGCACCTGGCAGAAATCTTCTCCGTATTGCCGCCTGTTTCCAGACAGGCAAGCAGTCTTCTGAAATGACGGGGCCCGTCGATCTGTTCGGGGGGCGCCTCTCCGTCGCCTGCGACAAAGCGGATTGCTTCGTCTTTTACAGGCTGATACGAAGACATTATTATAACTTTAACATACCATTTTGTGCCATATTCGTAAATAAGCTCTTTTTTTCCGCGAAAATCAATATCACCTAACTTTATTTTATCATGCAGATACTCTTTACCGCCGTCAGAGGTTTCGCAGTAAAAACGGAATCGTAAATTATTTTGCCAATTCATGCCGATCTGGATCAGCTTATGCAGTTCTTCCATTGTACATTCATGGGAAATAATCGCCCGCCGCCAAACATCAAGCCCTGTGATACTTAGCTGTATCATCCGCCACAACTGACCTGAGTTTTTGCCCCCGTGAATCACGGTGAGGTTGCTCCTCCTGTAATTATCCATGGCGTTGTTGATAAGCTCTTTAATTTCGGTGTATGTATCGATCATGCTGTCCAAAGAATTGTCCATGGCGATAATTTCTGCTTCCTCAGGCGATTCGTCAAAGGCAAGATCTTCAAGCAAAGCGGCGGCATGTCCCTGAATCTGCGAAAGCACGATAAAGGTATGCCTGGGCAGCCACGCAAGTTCTATATCTCCCTTTTGCAGCCTTGCGGAAAGATCGATAACCGCTGTGTGCAGTTCCACGACTCTCTGCCGGACAGGCCCTGCGCTCTGATCCACAAACAGTGAATAACCTTTGAAAAAATCTTCCATGGCGTCGGAAAGATAATCCGCGAGAATATCCCATTCCGCTTCTTCAAGATGCACTACAGGCGGAACAATGCGGTTAATCACCTGATCTATATCCTTTTCGTTGCGGAAAAACGCGTCTCTTACATACGAAAGAATTACAAATTCCGATATGGGAATATTTTTTTTATACAAAAGATCTTCAATGAATGTCCTGTCCGGCGGAACGGCGTAGTTTTGAAGGCATTTACTGTCAGGAATATCCTTTCCGGTAAACCAAAAACGCGTCTCAATTCCGTAGGGCACCGCTTCTACGCGGTTGGTTTTTTCGTAAAGAAATTCTTCCAGCGAATAAGCCGGAGTTGTCCTCATGCGTTTACCGCCGAACCAATAGGCATAGGCAATCTGCTCTTCCGTACTCGCTCCAGGTCCAAGCAAGGCAAAGCTGTCCTCAAAACCGTCTTCGGCAGTTTCAAGCCATTTATCCAAATCGGTGCGGGACCATTCATCCTTTCCGGCTTTTTCAAGTTCAAAACGACATTCTTTCCAGTTCAACGTGCGCACAACAAAACGGTCACCGGGTATGAAAGAACTTTCACGGTATATGCCGCGCATATCAAGGGTATGTATCGAAACTTCAGGCGGATCTTCGTAGGGGTCGCTGTTAAAAGCTTCTTCGTTTTTAGGATTGTCTCTGGCAATATACTGCGGGGCAAATTCCTCACCGTAGATACAATAGTATGGATACAGATCTTCCGGCGGCGCTTCGGTAGTTGTTACAGGGACAGGATTGCCGTTCCAGATAAATTGATAACGGTGCGGCATAACCAGCGGATTGGCAAAGGGAACGCACCGGTGGCCGGGAATAAGTATGCCGTTAAGCAATTCCAGCCTTGTCGGAGTAATTACAAACACAGCCGGTTCAAAACAGCCTCTGCGTGAAACCCAGCTCCGGTTGTCCTGCCTGAAGGCAATTTTACGCGCGTCCAAATAAGAAGCAATCTCAAAAGCCAGCTTTTTATTGCGTTTTTGACCGGATTCCTGCACATAATCGGTAATATCATCCAGCGTAAACGGTTCAGTCGCGTTTTCGAGAAATTCATACAGCGCTTCTTCCTGATCCATTTCCATTTTTAAATACTATGTGATAAACTATCTTCTATCAAGTAAATCCACAGGAGGAACCATGCAATACGGTTATTTCGATCCAGACCAACAGGAATATATCATAGACAGGCCAGACACCCCCGCGCCATGGGCTAATTACCTTGGGTCTCCGGCTTACGGGGCGATTATTTCCAACAATGCCGGCGGCTACAGCTTTGTAAAAAGCGG
>LIUH01000096.1:5184-11825 GCA_001462225.1 Fibrobacteria bacterium GUT31
GCCTGTGGGCAAACCGCTTAACGAGTACAAATCGATCTGCCGTCACGGGACAGGCTATACGCGGCTTGAAGCCGAATACAAAGACATACATAGCGAAGCCTCTTACTACGTGCCGCACAACGCCGATTACGAAGTGTGGAGAGTCAAGGTAACAAACAGGGGAAACACGGCGCGGAAAATCTCATGTTTTGGCTTTGTCGAATTTACCTGCGAAAGTTTTTATGAGCAGGATCAGGTGAACCTTCAGTACACCCAGTTTATTACGCGCACATATTTCAAGGATAAATTTATCCTGCAAACCATTAACGAAAACTGCCTGAACGCCGTTAACGAAAGCCGCGTGGAGACGCGCTTCTTCGGCCTTGCCGGAGCGGGGGTTGCAAGTTACTGCGGCGACAAAGCCGCGTTCCTCGGCAAATACCGTGATTACGGAAATCCCGTCTCGGTGGAAAACGGCAAATTGGACGGAACTCTCAACTACAACCTGAACCCATGCGGCGCATTGCACACAACATTGGATCTTGCGCCCGGCAAGAGCGCCGAGTTTGTTTTCCTCCTGGGGCAGAAGCGCGAGGCTCAGGCAAAAGAACTTGTGTCGCGTTACGAAGACGCTTCCCTCCCCGATCGGGAAATTAACGAGTTAAAAACCTACTGGCACGGCAAATTGGCAAACTTAAAAGTTCAAACCCCCAATGACAATTTCAACAACATGATCAATACATGGAACGCGTACCAGTGTTTTATCACATTTGTCTGGTCGCGTGCCGCATCGCTTATCTACTGCGGACAGCGTAACGGCTACGGCTACCGCGATACTGTGCAGGACATTCAGGGTATCATTCACCTTGATCCGGACATGGCGCTGGAAAAAATCAAGTTCATGATCTCCGCGCAGGTGAGCCACGGCGGTGCGCTTCCGCTTGTAAAGTACAACCACAACCCCGGCCACGAAGACAAACCTGAAGACCAATCCTACCGCACAGGAACGGGACATCCGTCCTACCGCGCGGACGATGCGTTGTGGCTGTTCCCCACAGTATGGAAATATGTTGCGGAAACCGGCAACACCGCCCTGTTAGACGAAATGATCCCATACGCCGATAAAGGCGAAGATACTCTGTTCAATCACTTGAAAAAAGCCATTGACTTTTCGCTTAACAATTTGGGGATTCACGGACTTCCAGCCGGCCTCCACGCGGACTGGAATGATTGTCTGCGGTTAGGCGCAAAAGGCATTTCGGTATTTGTCGCTCTGCAGTTGTACTATGCGTTTGTAATTATGATCCGTTTCGCGAAATACAAAAAAGATTCCGCGTCGGAAAAACAAATGACGGAATTAAAAGAACGTTTTGGAAAAATAATTGAAGAACGCTGCTGGGATAAAGATCGCTTTGTACGCGGCATCACCGAAAACGATGAGGTAGTCGGCAAGGGCGGCGATCCTGAAGCCAGCATCTGGCTTAATCCGCAAAGTTGGGCGGTAATTTCCGGCTTCGCTGACGAAGCGCGCGGCAAGGCGATACTCGATCTCGTACACAAAGAGCTGAACACAAAATACGGCGCGCGCTTAATGGCTCCTTCATACCGCAAGCACGCGTTTGACGGAGCGCTGGCGCTGCTGTTCAATCCGTCTACCAAGGAGAACGGCGGCATCTTTTTACAGTCGCAGGGCTGGCTGATTCTTGCCGAAGCTCTTTTGGGACGCGGCGGTCGTGCGCTTGAATACTATCTTGAAAGCTGCCCTGCCGCGCAGAACGGCATTGCCGACACGCGCCTTCTGGAACCGTATGTGTACTCGCAATTCACGGAAAGCGTTGACAGCCCGTTTGAGGGACGCAGTCACGTTCACTGGCTTACAGGAACCGCAAGTACGGTTATGGTCGGCAGCGTGGAGGGAATTTTAGGTCTTAGGCCTGACATTGAGGGACTGCGCCTGTCTCCCTCCATTCCGGCGGACTGGAAATCCTTTACTATGGAAAAATCTTTCCGCGGCAAAAAACTTAACATAAAAGTGAATAACCCTGACGGACACGAAAGCGGCTGCAAAAAACTGACGGTAAACGGAACCGCGGTAGAGGGTAATTACATTCCAGCTTCGGTCTTGAAGACGGAGAATGAGATTGTTCTGGAGATGTAAAGAGGCAATGTCGCAAGCAACGGGGGGCATAGCCCCCCGCCTTTCAATCAAAGTTTAAACGTTTATAATCCAAGCTGGGCTTCAACCTGCGTTCTGAAATCCGCCAGAGCCTGTTCCTTGCTTTTTTCTCCATAGGTGTACGGCATGACTTCTTTGTTAAAAATGTCTTGAATTGCCTGGTCGGTTCCTTGAATCAGCTTGCCGTTGACATTTTGCGCCATATCGGCAAATTCGGCGTAATGATTCTGCCTGCCCAAAAAAGGTTCCCTGTAACTATTCTTGATTTTGTTCACCACGACGGTATTGCTCACAAGATCGCCCGACGCTTTGGCATATTTTTCCAGAAAAGCGTTGTCGGTTGTCACATAACGGATAAATTCTTTGGCGGCGTCCTGATTATTCGTGCCTTTATACGCGCCTACCCATGTGCCGCCCCAGCTATAGGGAAGGGGGCCGGGAATCATCGCCCAATCGCCTGATGTTTTTGGAGCGCTGGACTTAAGTATAAAACTGAGGCCCCATGTAGGAAG
Organism: Fibrobacteria bacterium GUT31; assembly: GCA_001462225.1. Lineage (GTDB taxonomy): Bacteria > Fibrobacterota > Fibrobacteria > Fibrobacterales > Fibrobacteraceae > Fibrimonas. The sequence goes on from LIUH01000096.1 coordinate 7,852, forward strand.
AAAATAGGAAAATATTTCTACCGGCTTCCCTTCTGAATTTTTTCCTTCTCCTCTCATGCCGGCAAACCAGTTTTCAGACCACTGGCCAATTCCCGCGTTTAAGTTGTTATCATTCAATGTTTTGTAGAAATTCAGAAACACGTCTATCATCGGATCGACGACCAGTTTGCCGTTTACGACCCACGGAGACATCCTGTTGCTCATAAAAGGGCTAAAAAGTTCACCGGGGCTGGATACCACTACGCAGGAACCGCCGGATTTTTCCTTAAGGAGCAGCGCTGTTTCAATAAATCTATTTGCCGTATTAAAGTAAGCATGCACCGCTTTGGGGTCGTCGGTTCCCAAATATTTTTTAGCAAGGCTGCGGCGGTAGAACATGGCGCCTGGACACGCCTGCCATGACAAGGCGTACACCCTGCCGTTGTAGGTGCCGACTTCCACCGGATAGGCAAGTAGTTTGCCCTTGTTTGCTTCGTAAATATCGGTAATATCCAGCAACTGGCCGGACTCGACATATTTACGGACATAAGCCGATTCCAGAGCGATAATATCCGGCACACCCTGACTGGAAGCCAGAGCCGTATCCAGTTTGCCGGTATATTCCTCCGCGGAAATTATGGAGGTTCTGACCGTTACATTTTTATGGGTCGGCTTGTAATACTTGTTGATAATCCCATCCAATTCATCGGAAAAAGTCCACACGTTAAGCTGCGCGTAAACACCCATGGGCAAAACCATGAGAATTAAGACAAGCCAAAAAACAATGTTTTGCTTTTTCATTTCAAATCACTCCTTAATTTAATTGGCAACGATACTGGCGCTTTTAACAAGATCGTTGATTCTCTCGTTTCCACCCGCATCCCACCAGTAGTCAAGAATGAGGTTTGCTTTGGCTGCATTTTTAAAACCGCTGTAGGTTTCAAGGGCTTTGTCCAGAACTATTGTCAGTTTTTTTGTCTCTGAATCGTATGTAATGCCGTCTCTTGTAATGCTGCCATTGTTGATTTGACCTCCACTGCCATCATAACCAAAAATGCGCATATTTATTTCGCCAGTACCTTGTTCCGCCACACTTGGCCACCATCTGTTGGAAGCAGGATCCTGCCAGACAAGGGCAAGATCTTTGCCGCTGGAAATATCTTCATAAAACTCAAACACAAGTTTTGCGCCGGGTTGTTTCGCGATATCCAAAGTGGCTTCCGGTATATTGCTCCATACCGCCTGGCTGTAACTGAGTGTTACGCCATTTCCCTCATACCCATAGTACCAAGCGCCCAAGTTTCCGCCGATGGTCGCGGGCGGAGGGATGATATTGGCGCCTGAAATGCCAAGTTCGTCGATACATTCGGTTTCCCCGCTTTTTTTCCACCAGTAGCCAACAATGAAATTGAGCTCAGTTGCGTTTTTAAACCGGCTGTCTTTAGCGACTTTTGCAAGATCAATCCTTATTTTCTTCTGCCATGGAATCCATTCAACTCCGTCATCAACTACATAGTACCAGTTACCAGGACTACTTTCTTCGTGGTTTGAAATGATAGTTTCATCCTGCCACCACAAGCCGCGAACAGGGTCCTGCCACGCAAAACCAAGCGCGATGTTTTCACGATCAAAGTAATCATAGTCTACGTCGTCGGGTAAACCCGTCATAACAAACTCAAATATCGCGCCGGTTTTTTTCGCGTCCGCAATATTCTGCGCCGTCAAACTCCACATTGCCTGCCTGTAGTCAGCCGACCAGCCGTCTTCCCGAATACCGTAATTGAAGTCGTTCATGTTTCCCTCAAACGCGTCTCTGGAAGTGTCTATAAGGGAGATTTTGAAATTACTAATGGTTGCCATGATCGTACTGTCATCAATTTCATCGGGTATTCTGCCTCTGTCTACATTCCAAGTGGCACTTTCATATGGGGAATTTCTCCAGAAGACATTGGTAATTTCCAGGTTAATATCCTTGTAATCCAACAGGTTAATTTCATCCCAGACTTCCAAATTAAAGATTTCGTTGAAAGTACCTTGTACTGTTCTATCACCGGGTGATTCCGTAAGAAATACCCATTTATCATTCTCGTCTATTCCAAAAATCATAAAAGTGAAGTATTCCAACTTTTTGTCAGTCGTTCCGCTTATATTTATTTTATACCGACCACTCTGATTTACCTGTAACGTGCTGACATTGGTTGGAAAATCCCTTAACAAGGCACTCTTGCCGGAACCCCAATGATGACCTTCTCCCCATTTCCCGTCGTCTTCATTACGCCAACGGGTAGCCCGCAAGTAGATTTTGTCAAAAGAACGCGGCGTAAGCGTGTTTGATCCGTTAATTGGATCGCCGGTAAAACGGATTTGAGGCATCTCGTCACCGATGCCGGCAACGGAGCTTAGAGTACTACCGCCTACTACTGTGGTAAATTCTTCTCCAGTGTCCGTTTTCAAATTTAAAGTGCCGTCCGCGTTGATGCCGGTAACCGAACCCGTAACGGTTCTGGTTTTACCATCGCGCGGTGTAACAGTCATCCTGTAACGGTCGCCTTTTTCGGCGGCTCTTGCGTCGCTTCCAACAGATAACGAATAGCTGTTGCCTAAAACATCCTTACCTGTATACTGGCCTGATCCTCCAGTACTGCCGCCACCGCCAGGGCCACCGCCACCGCCGGTCGTGCCGTTACTGCACGCGATCATTGAGAACCCGATTATCGCCGTTAAAACGATAAGTCCGATCATCTTTGTAAAGTATTTCATACACTCCCCTTTTAAGCCTAGCCTTACCTACCGCTCTCGCACGTGGACAGCCAAGCTTTAACTTTTTTCGCCCACTATATACACAGTGGTTCGCATACAATTTTTGGTCATATATCGCAAATAAAAATCAAAAAAAACCACAATCCTATGCTCAAGCTAGTAATATACTATGCTGGACATAGTTTGTCAAGCAAAGAGATGATCTTATTATTACTTCACAGGTAGTTAAATGGCACGTCTTCAGGACATTTTTGTCGAAAATTTGAAGAAACACCGCCGAAAAAGTGGTTTTACACAGGCTCAGTTAGCTGAAAAAGTAAATGTGTCCACTCATCACGTCGGCATGATAGAACTTTCCCGCAATTATCCCACGTTGGAACTTGTAGAACGCATTGCCAATGCTTTGGATATTGAAATCTATGAACTATTTATAGATCCTCTTTCTCCCAATACCGAACTCGAGCGGCTTCGTCATGAAATCAAGAGCGACACAAGACAATTGCTTGACGAATTTCTGGAAAAAGCTCTTTCCACCAAGTGAACAGCCGCTTTGTTTTTAATTACTGTGGTAATAAAAATATGCGTCGCCGCAGTAGAGGGCAATTACATTCCGGCTTCGGTCTTGAAGGCGGAGAACGAGATTGTGCTGGAGATGTAAAGAAGAGGAGTTTCACGGAGAAAAAAGAGAGTAAACTACTTTTAAGGAATTTTCTTGTCCTATATTGAATTTTATCGTATATTGTAGATATGGAGAGCGATATGGGTATAGTTCGTACTGAAATAACTCTAAAAAATGCGAAAGATGTGAGTAATGCCCAGGAAGGAATAATTAAAGATTCAGAAATTCACCAAACAACGGTTACGGCAATAGTTGACACGGGAGCGGGGACACTGGTGATTAATGAAGCGATCCGTCAAAAACTAGGATTAAAAATACAGGGAAAGCGCCGTGCAACATTGGCCGACGGCGCGGCAAGTTATTACGATGTAACAGAACCGGTAAGCGTTCATTGGAAAAACCGGGATTCAGCTTGCAAAGCGTATGTTTTGCCCAATTCAAACAATGTGCTGTTGGGGGCCATTCCCCTGGAAGATATGGATTTAATCGTGCACCCGAAAAACCTGGAATTAGTCGGCGCTCACGGTGATGAAATAATGCAACTGATTTGTTGAGATGTTTACAAACTCCAGTCTGCCCCGTAAGGAAACAAAGTACCGTTACGGGGAATAGCGCC
>LIUH01000096.1:11957-16391 GCA_001462225.1 Fibrobacteria bacterium GUT31
GGAATAGCGCCGATGTCAGGCGTTCTGCGTGTCGGCCTGTACTGGTCGTCTACGGTCCCCCGCGCATTGCCTGATGATTGTATGCGGCCTTCCTGCCTGACTGGTGCGGGTACAGTGCCTTTTACAAAGTTTCCGTTATAACCTGCCTGTTTGCCATTTTCCGTAGCCCAATATTCAATGTCTGATTTTACACCAACGAATAAATTGTCGGTAAAAGAAGAAGTGCTTGCATCGGCATTATCTACCGGGTAACCGGACATACCAAGACCAACATCAGCGCCGACTACGGTATTGTTATAATACCTTACCCCCTTGCTCCATAAATTCATTCGTAAAGCCCCAGACGTACCGCCAATCACAATATTGTGATGAACAATATAATTTGATGTGTAATTATCGCAATATAATCCAAAACGAAATTTATGAAAGGTTCCCTGATCATTTTTATTTCCGCATACCACAAAGTTGTTGTAAATTTCAGTACCTCCGCCATCAGTACCATGTGTGTAAAATGCTCCGCCGTCGCTGTTTAATGTACAATTATTCTCAAAATAATTGTTTCGGATTATACATTGTTCAAAATTATGTCCCCATCTAAATTGAATATGTGAGTGTGCGGAATTGATAATAGAATTATGTGAAATTTCCAGCCTTTTGGATTGTTTTACTGTTACTCCAAAAAATCCAAAACCCAAATAACAGGTATCGTGGACAATATTATTGGTAAAAATATTGTCCTCGCCTCCAAGAATTATTCCGTGCCCTGCTGTCGGGCCAAACTCGCATCTTTCTATCCTGTTGTTCGAGCCTGATACGGTCATGCTGTCTAATTTATATCCAAAAGAACCAGGCAGGCTAGCGCCAATAACATAAAAATGTTCGGCATAATTAACTCTGCAATTCTCCAGCGTGCTGTTATTGGTATTTTCCATATAAATACCGCCGCCAAAAACTTTAATATTTTTAATGTTAACATAAGAAGTGTCTCCCGCGTAAATAGCAATATCATTCTTTCCGCGTAAATGAAGAGTACGCGCGTCAGGCGTGCCGTTCCACGGGGGATAAAAGTATAAAAGATTTGTCTTAGAATCAAAATAGTATTCACCCGGTGCGTCAAGCAGTGATAACGCTCCGGTTATATAAAACGGATTTCCGGGATGAGGTGTAGACGCATCGCTGTGATTTAATGGATCTATACCCGTTGTTATATCTGTTGCCAGCTTTATTGTCCTGCCGCTGACAGATTGAATTAAAGACGTAGCTGTATCCCATGAATTCTTGTCTTCTCCCGGACAAATAACAACTCTTGCGCCAACGATATCCGCAGGAATATTTTTGCTTGCTACAACAGTATTTTTATCTGTGCCTCTTTGCGCCACATCACGTTTGTAGTCATGTATCATAGACATAGAAGGACCCATATCGGGGAACCTTGCTTCTACCATGGAATCCCTGTCGGCAAAAAGCTGCGAGAACTCTATATTCATGTCGTTTACATATTCGCTTATATCGGCAACATAGATATTTCCTCTATATTGCCTCCATTGCGGCGTTATCTGAACTGCCGGCGTTATTATCACGTCGGCGCCGGGCATTGTGGTAAGTGTAACAGGTTTTCCTGCCGAACCGCTCGGTATTCTGAACTTTTCATGGTATGTGCCGGAATCAAGTAGTACTGTATCACCTGGTTTTACATAATACATAGCATGGGCAATTTTCAAAAACGGATGCGCTTGTGTACCGTTACCGCTGTCTGTCCCCCTGCTTGCGCTGACATAAATATTTCGCGTGCCATTGCTATTTGCTTCGCCTGCCGAAGCAAGCGCAGAGGCAGGGGTATAATCCCACGTTTCAATCGTTATGCTGAGGTTGTCAATATAAAAAAAAGTATCAGGATATTTGTTCTCCCATGCATTTAAATAGAAAGATGGATAATTATCGGAAGGTGTTTTAGTATAATTTGATTCCAAATGATACCAAACCCCCTGCATAGGATTTTCTACCCTTGCTAATTCAGGATAATCCTCCTGTGCATTGTTAAGCTGCCATTGTATGCGGTTAAGCCCCGGCCCTATCCGCATTACATCGGCCGAAAAATGTATAGTAATCAGTTTTCCTCTGTAACTTGCCAGAGAATAATTCAGAATGTTCCAATCACATGCCGCCCCATTTATCTTTATTACATTTGTCCGCCCGTCTTGCGGAATATTAACAATATCATAAGCAGCGGAGCCTGCTGTAAATCCGCTTATTAGCGTTGTATTTCGGATGGTGTTTACCTTTACTTCCTGTATACTTGTTCTTGGCGTTTGTGCTTCCAGTTTTAAGGCGGCACTTACGAATACCGCAAGAAAAACAAAAATGTTTACAATTACACTTCTTTTCATTTTTATCCTCCGTATTTTACCAAAAATTATCTGGTAATTTTTATATCATCAAACCAAACGGTTATATCTTTCATGTCCGAATGTTCCGTACAAATTTGCAATTCATTTACACTGGCCCATGAAAATTCTCCCCGTGGAGTCAGCCATTGCTGTGCAGCTTCAACAAATGCTCCGTGTTCCTGCATGTTTCGAAGCGGTATGCGTATTGTTTGCCATACGCTGCCACCAAGAAGGCTTACCGTGTAACGCATTCGCCAGGGAATTGAAGAGGAGCTTTCAGGATTCAGAAAACGCACATCGAAACTTACAGGACTGGTAGCACGGGCTTTTAATTCAATGGAATAACCTTCCGAGACAAGCCGGGTGAAATCTTCGATACGATTAAAAAGAAACTTTAATACATCATATCGATCGGCATTTCCAAGGCGGATTGCGAATTCTCCATTTGAGCTATTTGTATCATATAAACTGAAATCGGCATTTTCACCCCAGTAGTAGACATTCAACATTCGGTTAGGAAAACCATCGTAGACCGTAAAGCCGGCGTTAAGCTGCGTTGGGCGTGGTGTTTGCGGCGGAGGGGTTAAACCAAGAGCGTTAACTACTTCAACATTAAGGTCGCTGTTAAAATCTCCGCCTACAACATTGTATATGCCGAAATTTCCATATCCGTAATAATCCCAGCTTGTACGCGAAATACCCCTCTCATCAAGAGCGGTGGCTAAAAGCTGAAACCATCTGACCCGATCTTCCTGATGTGCGTTGTTAAGCCTGATCACGCCAAACTCTCCGCAATAAACAGGGACATTCCTTTGTCTTGAAAAAGTAACTATCCTGTCCAAGGCGCGGTAAATTCTGGAAGGATCACCTTCGCTGGAATAATTGTTATAAAGGTACTCAACCCAAGTGTCCTTAAACTCCGAAAGGAATCTGGGCATACGGCTTCTATCCGGCGGAAATGGGATTCCCGCAACAGAAGCCATCCCCGGCCCCACCCAGTCAGCTCCCTGATGGGTAAAAAGCATAGGTTCATAAAAATGAAAAGTGTAGATAAGGTTTGTATCCGAATATCGTGGAAGTGAATTTAATTTTTCAATGTCATTGTACCCGCCGCCGCCGGCATAGGTTACAACAATAGCGTGTTTTGTATCATACCTTCGAATTGTTTCTATCGCTCTCCCCTGTACTTCTCCCCAGCGGCGGTCAGTTATGCCGAAAGGCTCATTGAGAATCTCATATACAACATAATCACTTCTATCCCTGTAACGCTGCGCTATCTGCGCCCATACAGGAAAAAGCATTCTGTCATAAACTTCGTCCATGCTTTGCCCGGGCTCAGAAAAATGGAAATCAATGATTATGTAAATTTCATACTTTTCCGCCCAATCAACAGCTTTGTCGAGAAACCTAAAAAACAATGGGTCAATAGTATAATCAGGCGCTCCGCCTGTCACTCGGTGAAAGTGGACAGGCAGGCGTATCACATCAGCGCCAAGCCCCTTTATATCTGCAAAGTCCTGTTCGGTGTATCTTCCAAAAGGAATTTCCTCTACGCCGTATAATTCAAACCATCCGGAAAAGTTAAACCCACGGGAAAAGGGAGTCGAAACTGCCGTTTGCGGCTGTGTATCCTTATTGCCTTCGGCAGAAAGCAAGCCGCCGCGCATGAGGGTGGTAACAATTAAGGCCGCGAAGAGCAGCCCTTTAATTATTTTAGGTTTTAACATGATTCCTCCACAAATTAGGGAATTATACTACGCAAAACCTTGTAGGTTTTGGGTATCTTTTGGGTAATTTTTGGGTAGATGGGCTGTTTTTGGGGTGTTTCTAGAAAATCCTAGCAGAATAGGTAAATATTGTTTTATATTTCGGTGTTAAAAATATACCTTATACTTTCATTAATTTTAGTAATATAATTTTTGGGTAACATTGAAACTTGTTCGATAAATCTTGTTTTGTCAACGGTGAAAATTTGTGAAAAATTAACGACAGACGTTTTGTCCAATCCTGTAATGGATTTTTCCAATAAGATATTTCCCGGAACTTG
>LIUH01000097.1 GCA_001462225.1 Fibrobacteria bacterium GUT31
TTTTTCTACTTAAATCGTAATAGTTTTCCAATACGGACAAGAATAAACTTTTGCCGAACCTGCGCGGGCGGATGAAAAATTGATAGGGATTGTTCTCGTTTTCAAGGAATTCAACATAGCGTGTCTTGTCAATGTAGGCATAGCCGTTTTCAATTAAATCGGCAAAATTGCTCAGACCGTAAGGGAGTTTTTTAGGCATAAGGGGTAAGATAGTAAAATACGAGGAAGTCTGGGAGGTTTGAGCAATAACTGTCCATTATACTGGACAATTTGCTAGAATTTTCTATTTTTGTCCAGTACACTGGACAAAAAGAGGTTAAAATGACTCTGATAGACAGGCCTGAGTATATCAAAAAGCTTAAAATGTGGCTTGGACATGCCGATGTGATGAAAATTGTCACTGGAGTTAGGCGTTCCGGAAAGTCCACGCTGCTAACCCTATTTCAAAAAAACTTGCTTGAAAACGGCATGGATAAAAGCCAAATTCAGGAGATTAAATTTGAACTTGCCGAAAATGAAGAGTTTTTAGACCGCAAAAAACTGCACAAACATATATTGAAAAATATAAATCCCGATAAAATGAACTATGTGTTTTTAGATGAAAATAGAATATGCTTAATAACTGTAATATAGGACTACTCCAGAATTGTGTTCAGGGGCAGCCGAGATAAGAGTTTTTTATTTTCTGTTCGTTGTTTGCAAGATTAGGTACGAAGTTTACTATATTCCCCTCTTATGGAAGAAGTCGTTGTCACCGGAATGGGTTGTGTTACCAATTTAGGCAACACTCCTGATGAATTATGGAATAACCTTTTAGCCGGCAAATCCGGCATAGGGTTTATAGATCGCTTTGATACGGAAGCATACCCCGTGAGATTCGCAGGGCAAATAAAGGAGTTTGATGTCTCTCTCTATTACAATGAGCGCGATCGCAAACATATATCAAGGAACATTCAATATGCGGTTCATGCTGCGGAAACCGCTCTTAAAATGGCCGGCATAGAGGATTCCAGAACCGCCGTTGATGTCACAAGGGCCGGTATTATAGTGGGATCCGGCATGGGCGGCATGGAAATTTATAGCGAGAGTTCCGTGAATTTAAGCACAAGGGGGCCGCGTCGCGTATCACCTTTCTTTGTTCCGCAAGCCATAGCCAATATGGTGGCGGGCGAAATAGCCATTCGCACCGGCTGGATGGGGCCTAATTGGAGCCCTGTTTCGGCTTGCGCCACCGCTAACCATTCCTTTATCTGTGCCGCAGACCAAATTCGCCTTGGCAGGGCAGATATAATTTTAGCCGGCGGCACGGAAGAAGCGGTTTGCCCTATCGGACTTGCGGGCTTTGCTGCCATGAAGGCTCTTTCCACAAGGAACGATGCACCTGAGAAAGCCAGCCGTCCTTTTGATATAGATCGCAACGGTTTTGTGCTTGCCGAGGGTGCCGGGGTTTTGGTTTTGGAATCCCTTAGCCATGCGAAAAAAAGAGGGGCAAAAATTTTAGCTCGCCTTGTGGGTTATGGAATGAGCGGCGATGCTTACCACATGAGCGCCCCCAGAGAAGACGGCGAAGGCATTTGTTTGGCTATTTCGGCGGCATTAAAAGAGGCCGGCCTTGATATTTCGCAAATAGGATATGTAAATACGCACGGTACGAGCACACCGAGAGGCGATGTTCCCGAATGCAAGGCTGTTTTCAAAGCCTTTGGCGGCAAAATAGACAATGTGAAAATAAACAGCACAAAGTCCATGACCGGCCATATGCTTGGAGCTGCGAGCGGAATGGAGGCTATTGTTGTGATTAAGTCCTTAATTGAGCAAAAATTGCATCAAACGCTCAATTTGGAAAATCAGGACCCTGAAATTCCATTTGATTGCTGTGCTAAGGGACCGGTTGAACATAAGTTTGAATATGCCCTCTCAAATTCGTTTGGATTTGGAGGCCATAACAGCGTTTTGCTCTTGGGCAGGGCGTAAAAAGGCGTTTTTGAGCAACGGAGTGTAGCTCAGTCTGGTAGAGCGGCAGCTTTGGGAGCTGCATGTCGTCGGTTCGAATCCGGCTACTCCGATAAAACTTTGCAAGTTTACTATATTTATATACAAATTTTGTGATTTTGATATTTTTGAAGGTAAAATATGACTACAAAACCATTAAATGGCGCCCAAGTTATAATTGAGTGCCTGAAAAGGGAGGGGGTAGATACCGTTTTCGGTTATCCGGGCGGGAACGTTATCCCTATTTTTGACGCAATTTTGGATTCAGACATCAAACTGATCCTTTCAAGGCATGAACAAGGCGCAACACACGCCGCAGACGGATATGCACGAGTTACAGGAAAAACAGGCGTTGTTTTGGTCACAAGCGGCCCGGGAGCAACCAATACCCTTACCGGCATTTATACAGCCTATATGGATTCCATTCCTTTAGTGGTTCTTACAGGGCAAACCGTAACCGGTGTGCTGGGAACAGATGCTTTTCAGGAAAGCGATATAAGCGGAATGAGTTTTGCTTCCGTTAAACATTCTTATTTGGTAAAAAACGCAAATGATTTGCCACGTGTGATAAAAGAAGCGTTTTATATCGCACACTCCGGCAGGCAAGGGCCGGTTTTGATAGATTTGCCAAAAGACGTTGGCGTGGCACCATGCACAGCATCTTTTGTTGACAGCGTTGATTTGCCGGGCTATAAAATACCGGGCAAGGCAGACCAAGAATCGGTTGAGCAGGCTGCTGTTACAATAAGAAAATCCAAAAAGCCCCTTATTTTGGCGGGGCACGGAGCCTTTACAAGCGGTGCCAGCAGAGCGGTCAAAGAATTGGCGGAAAAGCTGGGTTCTCCTGTTAGTTCAACAATGCTCGGGCTTGGAGTTTTCCCGGCCAGCCATGAACTATCGCTTGGAATGACGGGTATGCACGGAACCGTTGCTGCGAACAAGGCTATACATGAATGCGATTTGCTCATCAGCATAGGTTCGCGTTTTGATGACCGCATAACGGCAAAACTTTCCGAGTTTGCAAAGCAGTGCGAGGTTGTGCATATAGATATAGACCCTGCGGAATACGGCAAGATTATCAAACCGAGGCATTTTTTGTGCGGGGATGCAAAAAGTGTTTTGGAACAGTTGTTGCCGCTTATGGAAAAACTGGATTCGGCTGCTTGGCTGAAAACCGTTGATTCTTGGAAAAAGAAATATCCATTCCACTATCCCAAACAAGGCGGCTTAAGGGTGCAACACGTTATTCAAACCCTTTACGAGGTTACAAGCGGAAAAGCTATAGTTGTAGCCGATGTGGGCCAGCATCAAATGTGGACTGCGCAGTTTTTTAAATGTGATTATCCCGGGCAGCTTTTGAATTCCGGCGGAGCCGGCACCATGGGCTATGGATTTCCCGCTTCAATAGGCGCGGCTTTGGGAAATAAAACGGGGTTTCCTATTTGCGCAATTTTAGGAGACGGCGGTTTTCAAATGACCATGTGCGAACTCGCAACCGCTTACAACAACAAATTGCCGATTAAAATTTTTGTTATGGACAACCACTTTTTAGGCATGGTTCGCCAATGGCAGGATCTGTTCTACAACAAACGCTATTCCGGCGTTTTGATGGAAAACAACCCGGATTTTGTAAAGCTCGCCAAAGCCTACGATATAGAAGCATTCTGCATCAGCCGCAACGCCGATGCAAAGCGCGCAATAGAAAAAGCGATGGAGATAAACGATGGCCCTGTTCTAATTCACTGCGTATGCGAACAGGAAGACAACGTGTTCCCGATGATTCCGCCGGGTGCTTCCATTGACGATATTTTAATAGAAAGGCCAAAAGCAATTTTGGAAAAACCAACAGGGGGAACCTAGCATGTTTCCAGCCCACTCTATAAGCATTTTAGTTTCAAACAAACCGGGTGCTCTTGTTCGCATCGCTTTGGTTTTTTCAAGGCGCGGCTACAACATAGACAGCTTGGTTGTTTCGCCCACCATAGACAATTCCGTTAGCCGCATGAACATAATCGCTCGCGGCAACCCGGAAACATTGGCTCAAATAATTCAGCAGCTGGAGAAGCTGGTTGATGTTATCCAGGCAAAGGATCACACAAGGCAAGACGTGGTTGAAAAGGAACTCGCCCTTTTGAAAATCCGCTGCAAAACGGAAGAGAGAACCGAGCTTTTGCAACTCTGCGACCATTTCAAGGGCATAACCATAGACATGACGGAAAACTCCATGATAATTCAGGTCACCGGAAATTCCGAAAAAATAGAGGCCATGCTCTCCATCTGCAGAAAATTTGAGATTGTTGAATTTGTGCGTACCGGTAAAATAATAATGATGCGGGGCGAAAGCAAAACATAAGGACTTTCAATGTTAACTCAATTTCTTTTTGACCAAACCGGATACCAAATTTTTGACAGCCGCTTGTTTAGAGCCGGATTCGCGGCGATATTCGCTACGTTGCTGGTGTTTTTGACAATGCCGCGCTATATAGCTTTTTTAAAAAAAATCGGAGCAACATCGGATTTTAAAGAAAATTCCCCTCCCATAATGGGTGGGCTTTTGTTGGTTGTGATTGTTGTGATAGTTTCTTGCCTCACGGTTATTCTCAACGGCTACTCCATAGCGGCTCTCGCAATTCTAGTGCTGTATTCGGCAGTCGGCGCAATAGATGACATCGCGAAAATACGCAAAAAAAGGCTTGTGGATTCCGGGAAGTTATCAAAAAAAGACTACGAAGAAAAAGCTGACGGCATAAGTTCCACCATGAGGCTCCTTCTTTACCTTCTGTTCAGTTTTGCAATAGCTATTCTCTGCTATAAGTTTATACCGGACCTAAAAGGCAATTTGTATGTGCCTTTTGTAAACCCGAAATTTTGGTATCCGTATTTGCCGAACTGGCTTTTTATACTGTTCATCACATTTGTTGTTGCGGCAAGCGCAAACGGAACGAACTTCACAGACGGCATAGATAGCCTTGCAAGCGTTCCGATTATAACGGGAATGTTTTTTGCCGGAGCTGTTGCATACGTGAGCGGCAATGCAATTTTCAGCGAGTACCTGCATATTCCCTATCTAAAAGGCTGCGATGAATTGCTTCCGATAGCTATGGCTTCAATAGGCGCATTGCTCGCTTACCTTTGGTATAACAGCCCGCCGGCCGAGATTTACATGGGAGATGCCGGCTCCATAGGCTTCGGCGCATTGCTCGGCATAATGTTTATACTTGTGCAGGCAGCATTATTCCTGCCCATAGTCGGCATTATAATTTTAGTGGAAGCCGTATCTGTGGTTCTCCAGATCGGGCATTTTAAGTTGAATAAAATAACGCGAGGCCGGGAATACGCAGATAAGCACAGACTGTTTTTGCGATCTCCCATACATCACCATTTTCAGCTTAAATGGAAGGGGCGTTTTGGCGATTCCAAGCCGCTTGTAAATGCAAAAATAGCTTGGCGCATGCATTTGATTTCATTTTTTGCCTTGCTCATCGGTTTTATAGTGTTCTTTGGGCTTAGGTAGCAAAGTGAAACTGGCCGTAGCCTTAAAGCATGAACTTGGAAAAGCAGAGGCCCCTACGGTGGTAGCTTCCGGCAGAGGCTCTTTTGCAGAGCGCATAATAGAAAAAGCGGAAAAAAATAAAGTCCCTGTGCATAAAGACGACCATTTGGCAACCATGCTTTCAAAAGTTGCGGTTTCATCCGTCATACCGGTAGAGCTTTTCGAAGCCGTGGCAAGGGTTTTGGCATTTATATATAGGGTGAATGGAAAATTTTCTACATTATAGCCCTATGCCTTATGAAAATGAGTTTTTAGTGGAATTTCCTGCAGACAGGGATTATATCCCTTTTATGCAGACTTTTTTAAAAGATTTTCTCGAAAATTTTGACTTTAGCGAGAAATTTTCGGAAAATGCCGCTACGGAATCTTTGTCATGGTTTAACTCCGTTATTCCGGAAGAAAAACTATTGCAAGCTCTGCCTACAGTTTCATTTAACGGTAAAATTTCACAACAAGGCCTTGCGGTGCAAATACAGACAACCGATGAAAAGCTGCTCAATGTAACCCTCCCAAACATCGGAGATGCAAAATGACTCTTTCCAATTCGGCAGACTTCCTACTGGAAGGTTTAAACGTATCTTCACCGGAGCCGGGGTTAGCAATTATAAACATTGCAAGCCCTTTAGATATTCCGGCTATTGTTCCTTTTAAAACCGCGATAGAGGGATGTGTAGAAAAAGGCAATGTGTTTGTGGTCGTAGATTTGGAAAACATCAACTTCATGGATTCTCCGTTTGTGGGTACCCTTATGGGATGCCGCAAGTCGTTGCAGCAAAGAGGCGGCGATTTAGCCATATGCTCTGCTTCCCAGTTTCTGCAAGATCGTCTGTCTATAATGGGTCTGGATAGGGTATTCCATTTTTATGCAACCCCACAGTCCGCTATATCGGATTTTCATTTTTTAGGTTCAAAAGAACAGTTTACGCTCGTTCTTCCCTCGCATAGAAATTGCGTCACTTTTTTAAGAAGGCTGGTTTGTTCGGTGCTTGCAAAAAAAGGCTTTAAATCAAAGCTAATCTTCCATATAGAAACAATAGTGGATGAGCTGGCGAACAATGCGGTTGATTATTCGGGTTCCAGTGTTAAAAGTTTTTCAGCAAGCCTAGCTATAAGCCGAAAAAAAATTGTTTTAGTTGTCAAAAATTCACGCATCAACTTGGACAAGGTAGCTATAAGCCTGCTTTTTGGCAAATATCAAAATCCGGAAGTAAATATGGAAGCCACGAGGGGCAGAGGAATACCTCTAATAAAAATGCTTTCAAATTCGGTTAATTTAGACGTTAGCCAAACGGAAATAATTGTACAAGTAACCAAAATCGTTGAGGTATAGCATGTTAGATGAAACAGTACAAATAGCATCCTCGCCCATAGAAGGGCAACCCGGCTGCTTTTTGCTCACGCTGGAAGGAGATTTAGATAGCACCAACGCTCAAGACGTTATAAAATTCGTTCAGAATTTGTCTGAGAATGAAGGCTTGTCGCATTTGGTAGCGGACTTCTCAAAACTCCGTTACATAAACAGCACCGGTCTGGGCACAATCCTTAGAATATCAAAAATGCTTATCTCAAAAAAAGGTTCCTTTAAAATAGCGAACCCCAATGAGAATGTTTTTGAAATAATCGAGATTGTAGGTGCTAATAAGCTATTAGATGTTTACCAAACCAAAGAAGAAGCTTTGGAATCTTTAAAAAGTTAAAGGAGTTCGCCATGCGTAATATTCTTATCACCCTCGTTGCCGTTTCAGTTGGCTTTATCGGTTGCAGTACTGCTCCGCAAGATAGAGTTATAGCTAAAATAGGCAATACCTCATTGTATGACTCAGACGCTGAGTTTTTGGCCGCCATACGTCCGGAAACGCATCGCAATAAAGCAGCTGTCGCAGCAGACTTGCAGCAGACGGCGGATATAAGGCGAAAGGCGGAAACGGCTCGCGTTTTATTTGCCGGCGAGCAAACATCCGTTCAAAAAAATTTGACGGACAGCGAAGAGGCTAGGCTGGCTCAAATTTATTCTTTCTTCTATTTGCACATAAACATGGGGCATACAAATAAAATGCTATCGGACTATTATAAGAAGAATGAGGCACGTTATGCGGATTCCTCCTCGCTTTCCGATTTTACGCCGCTTGTAAAGTTGCGCGAAAAAATAGCAGCGGATTTATTTTTGGAAGAAAATCCGGAGCTTGCGGCTCAAGTGAATGATTCCAACCGAACTGCCGTTATAGACAGTTGCCGGCGTGCAATACTAAGCTCGGAACCGGATAAACTAAAAAAACTTTACAAAGTTGAAATTGTCGAAATAGAACCGACCGGCGCAGAAGACTATTACAAAACCCATCCCGAAGAATTTCAAACGAAAACGGCATATAAGTTGTTAAGCGTTTCCGACCTTGATTCTTCTGCCTTGGCAAAGAAAATAAAAGGTATTTCCGTTAGAGAGGATTTTGCGAAAATAGCAACGCAAATACCGCTCGTCAAACAAGGGAATGCTATTATGGATATCGGTATGTTTCCCGCTCTTGACGCGGAAATTTCAAAACTGGGCGCAAAAAAAATTACGCAAATTTTACGCGCCCCGGATACTCAAACATACTATGTATTTTACATAGATTCCATTATAGCCCCGCAATTAAAACCTTGGGACAGGTCTAAAAACCTCGCAAAATTCTACTTGGAAAACAAAGGCGATTTTCCGCTTGATTCCTCGGTTGTTTTGGCAAAAATAGACAGTAACCCTTTTATAACCGAAAAAGATGTTTTGGAGGAACAAGCAAAAATTCATCCCATGCGCCGCGCAATGTTCCGCAGGGCTGCCGTTTTGAATATTCTGATAGAAAGACGCCTTTACGCCAAAGCCGCAAAAGAAAAAAACTTGGACAAATCCACCGAATATCTCACATGGGCGCGTCAGATAACGGATCAAATCTATGCCCAAATTTTAACGGATTCGCTCTTAACCACTACGCTCGGCATTTCGGAAGATTCACTGAAAGCGGCTTATGAAACGGAAAAAGACTCCTTGTTTTTGCCGAAGAGTTTTGAAGATTCAAAACTGGACGTAGCTGTTTGGCTCAGTATTCCCGATATATCATACAGAAGGGAGTTCGCTCTAAACAAACGGAATTACGGGCAGGCAGAGGGTTGGGAAAGCATTAAAAGAGCCGCTTACAAAAACATAAGGTACAGGGAATTCGCAAACATTCAAGAGCGCGTGTTGGCAAAAAAAATAGTTCCGGTTACAGTTATAGACACTTCCTGGGGTTTGGAATTCACTTCAAATAATCTTGCGGAACTTGTAGCGCAAGCGAAAGGACAGTACGAGAACCGCGAATTGCAAAAAGCAAAAACTCTTTTGGAAAAAGCCAGGGCTCTTTTCCCGCAAAACGATTCCCTGCAAAAGGCAGCTTCTTATGAACTGGCAAACATTTATCAGGAACTAGGCTCATATAGCGTAGCGGTAAATGAATATCAAATTATAACGGAGCTTTGGCCGAATGATCCGGATGTTTACAAAGCTTATTTTATGCAGGGTTTTGTACTTAGCGAGTATGAAAAGAAAGATTCCCTCGCATTAATAGTTTTTGAAGAAATGCTCAAGAAATTTCCCAATAGCGAACTTTCCGGCGATGCAAAAGTAATGGTGGATAATATAAAAAGCGGTGGAAAAATTTTTGAAGATTTGATTAAAAAAATAGAAGATTCTTCAGAAAAAGAATAGCAAAATGAATTTTCCTAACTGGCTGGTTTGGATAGACAAAAATCTCAGATGGCTGTCTATACCCAAATTGCCGTTATTTTTAATAATAATACAGGTATTAGGTTTCTTTTTAGTGATGAGCAAGCCTGCTTTTGCAGAACAGTTGTATCTTGATCCGAAAGCTGTTCTTGGCGGAGAAGTGTGGCGTATATTCACATTTATTTCCACTCCGTTAATGGAAAATTTTTTGGTATTTTTCGTGCTTTGGTTCTTTTACTATGTTATGGTTTGGTTAGAAGAAGCATGGGGTTCGGCTCTTTTAACGATTTATTTTTTGTTCGCATGGCTTGGCACGGTTTTGGTGTCTATCTCTACGGCTTTGGTGTCCGGTTTCTTGGAAATAGATGTTCCGATTAAAGTTTTTGCCAACATGGAATACATAGGCTGTTCTTTCTTTTTTGCCCTTGCCACGCTTAATCCCAACAAAGAAATACATCTGTTCTTTATATTGCCCATAGCATTCAAATGGATAGCAATTTTTATAGCGGTTGTTTTGCTTCTTGAACCATTGCTCTTTCATTCTTACGAGCATCTGCTTTATTTAAGTTTGCTATTTGCAAACTACTTGATATTTTTCGGCAAAGGTTATTGGCTGTACTTTAAAAAAGAGTTGGAGCGACGAAGGCGGCTTTAATCCTCACCCAGTATTATAAGCCCCAAGCTCACAGGCTCGCCCTTCAGGTTCAGGTAGCTTTCCAAAAATAGCCGTGAAGAGAGCGGAGTTATGCGCAAATCGAGCATTGTTCCGCCTTCGTGAATGCTTTTTTTGCCGTAGGGAATAAACAGAATTTTTTTTCTCTCGAATTCCAAACGGTTGTCGTAAGCATTCCATATCCAAGAGGTTTTGCCGTCTTCGCTTTGATTGTATTCGCATATATCGCTTGAATTGCAGCGGAACGTGGCTGTTTCGCTGTATCTTTTGTTCCATTCCCTATTAAAAGCACAACTCTGCACGGTTTCTCTGTATAGAGCTTCGCTTATAGACGGGAGGTTCATTTCAATATTTTGAACTTTACTCCAAACATCCAAAAGAATTATGTAGGCTTCTATATCGGTAGGGCATTGGCCGCTCTCCTCAACGCTTTTGTGGGCTTTTAATAATTTCATTTGCAAATCTATCGGTATAACATCGGGTATTTTGCTTTTTTCAATTTCTTCCAAAATTTTTTTCGGCGGAACCACTAAAATTTTTCCCGCCGAATCCTGTGTTGCATAACCTATGCTGTCTCTAACCTGTTCTATGCATTGCTGAACATGTATTCCCGCCGTGTTTGAGCTACCGGACACAAAATCCACGCCTATAGCCAGTTTCCAGTTCTCTGCATCAGCCGTTTTTGAAAAATCGCAATACGATTCCTCTCTTGTGCCGTCTATGTAAACTATATTCACGTGCAATTTTGTGCTTATATTTTTTTCGTTCCGCAAGTTCTCAATGCTCCACAAGCCTGGGTTGGCGGCTAGCAAATCGGCCAAAGCCATGTCTCCGTTGAGGGCCGGCAAAAGGGAATCCGCTCGCGAATTTTTCTCAAGCATCAACGGCGAATAGCCGGTTTGGATATCCGTATCTTTAAATAAAATCCTTTTGCTCATATCGCGGCTAATCATCTGCGGCACGGCTGCAAACAAAAATGAAGCGGAAAATAGAAGGATTGCACGGAACACAGGGGCAAATTAGTAAATTAACTACAGGCCCAAAGTGGCATTTACTATATTTATCCCATATAGGGGGTGTCATATGTCAATAGCCATAACAACTTCGGCAAATCGTTTTTCCATGAACGGGGTTATATTCAAGGACTATATAAACTTGGATAAAGTCTTATCCGTATCTTTATGCAAAGACCGATATTACAGCCGTTTTGATATGCTTTTCTATTTTTCGCTCGGCACCAGAAATGCCAGCTACACAGATGAGACATTGCTCCGCGTAGGCCCCTTTTCAAACAATTTTTTAGAAAAAGCGGAGGAGTTTATCGCACGTATTCTTATTGAAAAAGACAAGATTTTCAACATAGAAGAAGAGTTGCTCGGCACGGAAGAAGAAGCCCGGAAAACGAACATGGAAGAGGTTAAGTCGGAAGAAAGCGAATTCGCGAATCAGGCAAAAACCATAGCCGTTGAAGCAGCAAAAAAAATGAAGGCTGAGGGCTTGCCTGTGGAGGTCATATGCAAAACACTGGGGTTGAGCGAAGTGGAGTTTAATACATGATCATCTATTCAAAGCTGCGATAGATACCCTCTTGACACCCGCCAAAGTGCAAGCGTCTATTACCGAGACCAGTTTCCCTGTTATGGCATCTTTGTCTGCGATTAAAACGGCTTCGCGGTCCGGGTTTTTGGCTAAAATCCCTTTGAGAACATCGCTTAAACCCGCCAAATCCACTTGCCTCTCGTCTATGTGTATGGTGCCGTCTCTGGTTATAGCTATTAAAATGTTTTCCTTTTCGAGCTGATTAGCTGTTTGGGCTTGCGGCTTGTTCACCTCAACGCCGGTTTCCCTTGTGAAGGTACTTGTGACAACAAAAAATATCAGCAGAATAAATACCATGTCCATTAAAGGACCAATATCTATGGTGGCTTCCCTTTTTTGCCTAGGCTTGAATTCTAAAAAATCCACGTTATTTGCCATGTTTCTCCGCCAATCTGTGATTTAGCAAAAGCAAGGGAAATGCTATTATTAGCCCGCTTTGCGTTGTTATTAAAGCCTCCGAAATACCATCCGCCATAAGGACGGGATTTTGATTTCCATAAACCGTTATAACCTCAAATGTTTGAACCATGCCCGTGACCGTGCCTAAAAGCCCCAAGAGCGGTGCAACCTTCGCCATGATTCCAGCCATGTGCAAAGCCTTGTGTACAGGCATTATTCCAAAGAACCCGCAAAAGATGTAATAAAAACCAAAAGCCCCAACCAGCAAAATAGGCAACATAACAGGGCCGCCTGCAAGAGCAGTGTCGTAAAGCTCGTCTGTAAGGGCGTTGAACACTAAGGCAATGTAGAAATTTCCATTTTCTACATTCCCTCCATGCCCTTAGGAACCATAAAAGAACCATTGCCCTGCGTAGGCAAAAGAAACACGCTTTCCGTTTGCATGATAGTTAAAAACGAAGAAGCAAACATCGAACGCGCTATTAAAAGTTTTTTGCCCTTTGCAGACGAAATTGTTGTAAATGATACTGGTTCCACAGATAAAACCATTGAAATTG
This sequence comes from Fibrobacteria bacterium GUT31, assembly GCA_001462225.1. Classification (GTDB taxonomy): domain Bacteria; phylum Fibrobacterota; class Fibrobacteria; order Fibrobacterales; family Fibrobacteraceae; genus Fibrimonas. The sequence goes on from LIUH01000097.1 coordinate 12,510, forward strand.
TGCAGTCTTTTCCAAAAACGGTTTTAATACAATCCGAATGGATTGGAGATTTTGCCTACTCCCGAAATTTAAGCCTTGAAAAAGCGAGCTGCTCTTGGATTATATGGATGGATGCAGACGACTATGTTCCGCCGGACCAGGTGGAAGCCTTCAAAAAATTAAAACTCACAGCACTGGACCGCATGATTTCCTTTAGCGTTTGCAACACGGAAGAAGGCAAACCAACGGGTTTGATATTCATGCAGGCGCGAATGTTCCCCAACCACCCGAAAATGCGCTTTGAAGGGCGCATACACGAAAACATAATGCAAGCATCGGCTGATTTGGGGTTAAATCCCGTGAATACCAATGTTGTGATTTGGCACATGGGTTATGAAACTTTAGAAATCAGGGTAAAAAAAGCGAAAAGAAATTTGGATATTCAACTGGCAGACCCGGAACAGGAAAACCGGATAGAAGGCTTGCTTGAGCTTGGCGATTCTTATACCATACTGAACGAAACGGAAAAATCTATGGATTATTACAGACGCGCCGCAGAATTCAAATGCAATCCTGAGCAGCTTGATCTCAAAGCGACCGCAATGAATAAACTTGCCCGTCATTTGTGTTTTCAGAATAAACTTGAAGAGTCAAAGGAAATATATGAAAAATGTATAAAGCAGTTCCCAAAGAGCGAAGAAGCGCATTATGGGCTTGCCGTAATTTTATTGCAGCAAGATAAAAAAGCGGAAAGCATGGCTCTTTTCAGAAAGATTCTCACCATGAAGGCGGATATTTCCGCCGGCGGGACAAATTATTTTACAATAAAGCGAGACTCTCTGAAAAATCTGAGTTTATGGGAATTTGATCAGGGAAATTTTAAGCTATCGAGAAATTATGCCGAGCAAATGTTAAAAGACGATAAAGACAACCAAGAAGCGAAACAACTGTTTGAACGGGCAAATTCCGCATTGCTCAATAAAAAAGACAAGCGCCCATTGCTTTCCATTTGCATGATTGTTAAAAACGAGGAAAAAAATATAGGGGAATGTTTGAAGTCTGCGCAAGGCTTGGCAGACGAAATTATAGTTACAGATACCGGTTCAACCGATAAAACCGTAGAGATAGCACAGAGTTACGGTGCAAAAATAGAGAACTTCGCATGGACTAAAGATTTTTCCGCAGCGAGAAATTATTCCATTTCAAAAGCTGCGAGCCGTTGGATAATCTGGCTGGACGCAGACGACAGGTTGCCTAAAAGAACCGTTGATGAACTTCGCCAAAAACTGAGCCAGGAAATTCCCAACAAGGTGTTTTACCTTGTGGTTTGCAATTCCGCAGACGGAGGCAGAACCGGAGCGAGATTTTCGCAAATCAGAGTATTCCCAAATAATCCCGGCATACGTTTTGAGGGCAAAATTCACGAGCAAATTTTATCAAACGTGAGGAAGCTGAATTTAATAGAAGAAAAAACTTCTTTGGAAATTTTCCACACCGGTTATGAAAACCCCGCCTTGCTAAAAGAAAAGCAGAGACGAAATCTGGAGATGTTCAAAGAGGAATATCCGGACCTTATGAAAATGGATCCGAATGCGATGTATCATTATGGGGTGAGCTACGAAATTATAGGTGATTATGAAAATGCCCTTATATGGTTAAAAAACGCTTTGGCAAAATCAAAAAAAGAGCACTACGAGGAATTCGCAATTTTAATTCCGCAAAACATAGCCCGAATTCTTGAGCGTTTGGGAAAAACGGATGAGGCGATGGACTATCTGAACCAATCGTTGAATGCAGACCCTTGTTTTGAGCCTTCTTTGAGCCAAAAGGCGCAACTTTTGGCTAAACTGGGGCAAAGCGAGGAAGCGGTTAAATGGTTCGGTTACTTGGCATCTTTCGTTCCGAAAATCAGCATTTTGCCGATTAATGCAGGGCCCGCTCATGTAAATGGTTTGCAGTTTTTGGCAGAACATTGGAACAAGTCGGGCCAAACTCCGCTTGCGATAGACATTCTGAAAAAACTTAAAGAGGTGCTGCTCGGCACCCCGCACAATCCTTTTGCTTTGGCGGAGATTTATGTTGCCAAAGACAAGGGTGCAGAAGCCTTGGACAATCTGGAATTTTTGAAAAAGGAACTGGGCAATAAACCTGAATTTGCCTTTCTTTACGGCCAAGCGCTTGCATTGAGCGGCAATGTTCAGGAGGCTATAAAGATAGTTTCAAAAGCAAAGGAAAAATTTCCGCAAAACCCCGATATTGCGGAATTAGCAAAAATGTTTCAGCAGTCTTAAATATTCCCTTGCGCTTTCATATTCAACGCTTGAAATAAAATTAAAAAATTGTTCGCAATCGCCTTTGTTTGCCAAACTTATCAAATATATATAATCGCTCCTCAGCACCGGCGGAATAACCGCAATAGGATAACCTGCTTGCAGCAATGCAAGATTCATAAGCAAACGGGCGGTTCTTCCGTTCCCATCTATAAACGGATGTATGCTTGCGATGCGCTCGTGCAGTTTTGCCGCAAAAGTTACAGGGTGCAAAGTTTCCTTCCATTCCGGCATTTTTGAAACGAATTCTTTCATCAAACTGGGAATTTCCCCGTGTTTAGGCGGCAAATAATCCGTGCCGGAGATAAAAACCTGTTCTTGCCTATATTTACCGGCTTTTTCATCGTTTATTCTATGATAAAACAATCTGTGCAATTCAAGAATATCATTTTCCGTAATCAGATTATTTTTTGCCGCTTCATTCAAAAAAGAATAAGCATCGCTATGCCCCAACGCTTCGTTATGCTCTCTGATGCTTTTGCCGCCGATGGTCAAGCCGTTTTCAATAACAACCTTAGTTTCGGATTCCGTAAGCGAGTTGCCTTCCAAGGCATTGCTGGAATATGTGAAGCCTATTCGGTAAAATCGTTTGAGTTCCGAAAACAAGTTTTCCCCAAAAGGACGGTAGGAATCGATTTCCTGTTTTATTTTATCCACCTCATCGGTTTTGTTCGGGTATTTGGCGGGCATAGGGAGTAATATAGTAAAGCTGATTAAGTCGCTTGGGGAGTAGAAAAACGTCAACAGTTGTTTGCAAAATGCAGAAAGTCGTATTTTTTTTCCTCTGAAATGCGTCTAATAGGCATGGAAAAAAATCTGGAACTAGGGCCGCAAGGCAAATATGCCCAGCTTACGCTGGATTTCCCTTTCAAAAAAGCGTTCGCTACCGAAGGCGAGGAAGACCTTCTCATCGCTATGCTGAACACTTTTCTTGAAAATAAACTCTCAAACCCGATAACAGAGGTCGTTATCCAAAACCCCTATATCCAAGGGCAGACCAAAGCCAACAGAGACGCAGTCCTTGACATACGATGTCGTGATTCCATGGGGAACCGTTTTATTGTTGAAATGCAAACCGGGAGGCAAAGGTTTTTTATTAAGAGATCGGTTTATTATTCAAGCATGGCAATTTCGGACAGCGGCAAAAAGGGCGAAGACTGGGATTTCAATTTCCCTAATGTTTATTCGCTCAATTTTCTTGACTATGATATTGATTTTGGCGAGGGCATCGACGATGTTGTCCAATATATTTCCCTTTCCAATGAGAAATACCCAAGAATCAGGTATGATTACGAGAATTTCATATATGTTCGCTTGACCGAGTTCAAAAAGACTTTGAGTGAATGTGAGAGCTTCAGTGACAAGCTCTTGTATTCTTTGCGCCATGCGCATGAGTTGGAGGGTAAGCCTGATCAGTTTTCGGGAAAGTTGTTTGATAGATTATTTGAGATAGCGAAAATTGCTAATTTCACCAAAGAAGAGTTATCCGAATATGAGGCCAGTCGTATGCACAGATGGGATCAGTATGCAACAATGAAGTTTGCCCGGGAAGAAGGTATAAAAGAAGGTATAAAAGAAGGTATAAAAGAAGG
>LIUH01000098.1 GCA_001462225.1 Fibrobacteria bacterium GUT31
ATAATTGATACTGGATACTAGGTATATAATCCCCAAAATTTTCTATATTTCCCCGAACAAAGGAGAAAACTATGTCCGATAATCTTTCTGTTTTAGGTAAAGCACGCGCAGAGTACAAGCCAAAATTGCCGCCTTCGCTTCGCAATGGAACCCTAAAGGTTCTAATCAATTCCGGCAAGGCAACCAAATCGGTTCGCGACCAAGCAAAAATAAAAGAGTTGTTCCCGAATACCTACGGCGTACCCATTTTAACATTTGAAACCATAGACAAAAAGCAAACCGCCGGCGGGCCGCTCAATGTAGGAGTTGTTCTTTCCGGTGGCCAAGCACCGGGAGGGCACAATGTTATAGCGGGAATTTTTGATGGAATTAAAGCTGTTGCAGCCGGCTCAAAACTATATGGCTTTTTGGGTGGCCCCGGTGGGCTTGTTGAAGGAAAGTACATAGAGATAGACCGCGAACTCATGGGCAAATATCGCAACACGGGTGGCTTTGACATAATCCAAAGCGGCAGAACAAAACTGGAAAGCACCCAGCAATTTGATAAATGCATAGAGGTGGTGAAAAAAATGAACTTGAACGCCATTGTGATTATCGGTGGCGATGATTCCAACACGAATGCAGCAGTGTTAGCGGAATACTTTGCCGCAAAAAAGGTTGGCTGTTCCGTTATCGGTTGTCCAAAAACTATAGATGGCGACTTAAAAAACGAATACATTGAAACTTCCTTTGGTTTTGACACCGCCGTTAAAACTTACTCGGAACTCATAGGCAATATTGAGCGCGATGCAAATTCCGCCCGCAAATACTGGCACTTTATCAAACTCATGGGGCGTTCGGCAAGCCATATAGGCTTGGAAGCGGCACTCCAGACCCGCCCGAATGTTTGCATTATTTCCGAAGAGGTTAAAAAACAAAAATTAACACTTGCTCAAGTTGTGAGTTCCATTGCAAAGGTTGTAATTTCACGTTCCAAAGCAGGCAAAAATTTTGGTGTTGCGCTTATACCGGAGGGGCTAGTGGAATTTATTCCCGAATTTGGAGTTTTAATTTCCGAACTAAACGAAACCTTGGCTCACCACGGAGAAAAAATCAAAAGTTTGGGCGATGTAGCCTCTATGACAAAAGCCGCCGGCAAACATATTTCTCCCGCTTCAGCCACGCTTCTTAAAAGTTTGCCGTTAGACATTCAACTACAGCTTATGCTGGATCGCGACCCTCATGGCAATGTGCAGGTTTCGTTGATAGAAACGGAAAAACTTTTAATAGAGATGGTTGGCAAAGAGTTGAAAAAACAATCGTTCAAAGGTAAATTTTCCACGCAAAACCACTTTTTTGGCTACGAAGGCCGTTGCGCAGCTCCTTCCAATTTTGACGCCGATTACTGCTATGGGCTTGGGTATGCGGCCTCTGTTCTGGTATTGCACGGGAAAACGGGCTATATGGCTTCTGTTCGCAATTTAACAAAGGGCATTAAAAACTGGGTTGCCGGCGGAGTTCCTACCACAATGATGATGAACATTGAACGCAGGCACGGCACAGACAAGCCTGTTATTCAAAAAGCCTTAGTTGATTTGAACGGCAAACCGTTTAAATACTTTGCAAACCACAGAAACGAATGGGCAAAAGGAGAAGAATATCTCTATCCGGGGCCAATTCAATACTTTGGCCCAACTGAAGTGTGCGATGTTACGAATTACACTTTAAAGCTGGAGCACTCTTAATACGTAATTCTTATGGTCTCTTGACTGAAAGGGCATAGAGCGGGTGCTTGGGATTGAGAAGCTCGTCAAGGGTCGAGAAGAACTTGCCCTGGTCATTGTTGATGTTTTGATTTCCTAACATTTTATCTCTTCCATGAAAGTTGTAGAGACGGATAATTATCCGTCTCTACAACGACGTTGTGCAACAACGTCGCATACAACACCATCACACATCAACGCAAATTTGCCGCAATGATCGCCCTGCGATTATATTTGACCTATTGAGGTTCCGCCGCCCCCCTCCACCCAGCGGCGGCACTCCGTGCTAATTCTGAACGCAACGCACAGAGAGAAATTCGACCTTAGTGGGATTATGCCAGAAGGCGATATGGTCGTTGGTGTACATCAGCCGGGAGTAAGCTCTAGGAACAGGCCAACTAGCAGAAATCGGCCATTCGGTAGCAGTCCACCAGTAGGCGTAAATGCCTTCATAGTTGAAGTTACCATTTACGAAGCCTTGGCCGCCCGGCAGGGCTGTAAAACCATACGTATCATAACCGTTATAGCCAAACCTGTCAGGCTGTTGTTGATTGATTGGTCTATCTGTCCAGCCGCTCGCCGCTTTTAAATGATCGCCTGCCGTGTTGCTGTCGTAACCATAACCATCTTCATCCGAATTATATACATCACCGTCCCCATCATTCTCATCATCCACAAAATGGAGCAATTCATCCCAATCCGGCATTGACGGCAAATGCCAGCCATCTGGGCAAACGCCCTGATGCTTTGGCTCTATATCGCCTGCGCAAGAAGCAGAATTGCAGCTAGGGTCAAGAGCCATAGCCGTAGCCCATGTATATAAGCGGCCATATTTTTCGCAATTGGTTTGCACTTCTTCGTCCGTTATTGTTACTCCAGGACCACCTCCGTAGAAGCTTAGTCCACCTTCACCGGAACATTTACTGCCGCTTGCTTCGTAGTTCAAATTCTCCGCAAACCAGTTTTGCTCGCCGATGCAAATAGTTTTGTATGTTTTGCCCTCATGAGGCACCGACCCTTCGGTGCCGTGAACGCAACCGCTTGAGGACGAGGAACCGCCATCATCGCTAGACGAAGAACTGCCGCCGTCCTGTCGCAGAGTTATAACTTGCACCGGCGTGTTTCCTATCCCGGTCTCAGGGATAAACGCATACGAGGTGTCCAAATATCCCTCCGCCGAAACGGTAATGGTCCAGTTCCCGGGAATAGTTCTTTCCAGCAGCGAAGCAGAACCTCCGTTTGAGAACGCCACATTGATGTTCAGCCCTCCGCCGCTGTGGGCAAAGCGGGTTGTAAAGGCATTGCCGCCCGCTCCCTTCACCGACAGCAGGTAAACGCCTGTCTTGATATCACGATGCGATATGCTCGCATCCGAAGCCGCCGCCTTGCCATGCATAATCTGCTTGCCGTTCAGCGAATACAATGCGATATCCGTGCTCCCGAAAGCCCGGGACAGTTCAAGGGATATTTTCCCCCGGGAGTTGTGCATTACCACCGGGTTTTGTGCAATGCCCGGCCTTGCAGTCGGGGTGATTTCCGCATCAACGATGATGTGCAGGGTGTCTGTATAACCTGCTCTCAACGCTTGTGTGGCCTTGACAGCATTGCCAAGTTTTGCCGTGGCTGTGGCATCGACGTTCACAGTGAACGGCACATAAGCCGTATCATTGCCCTGTGCAAATGCGTTAGCCGCGAATAGGGCCGCCAATGCGACCGCTAGCGAAAAAAATTTGATTTTTTTCATGGGTTGTCTCCTATTGAGGGGGAATGGGAAATGGAATTCTTCCTATATAATCCTTTTTGCGGATTGCATGGCATTGCAACATTGCCGAGATTTTGCGTACAAGCCCGTTTTCGGACAAAATACCCTTTTTTGGCCTCCG
>LIUH01000099.1:0-6762 GCA_001462225.1 Fibrobacteria bacterium GUT31
CGCCATTTATTTATTTTTTGAACCCGATTTTTTGCCTCCATGCAACGCGGCGAGCAATCGGAACAAAACAATCTTTCTTCCCCTCAACCTATAGGAGGTTCACTATGAAAACGAAACGTTTTCTACTCACGGCAGGCATTGTGCTTGCCACGGCATTCACCCTTTCCTGCTCGTCAGACGATAGCGATGAGGAGCAGCCCTCGCAAAACGGCGGGGGGTCTTCCTCGTCAACCGGCGGGGGTGGCGGGTCATCGTCTAGCGGCGGAAACGGCGGCGGTTCTTCATCCGGTGGGGGTGGCGGCAACCATTTTAACCCCAATATAACGTATGGCTCATTTATAGATAGCCGAAACGGTCAAACATACAAGACCGTGGTAATAGGCGACCAGACTTGGATGGCGGAGAATTTGAATTACGATGTTCCGAATAATGCTACAGATGTATGCTATGATAACGACCCTGCCAACTGTGCCAAATACGGTCGCTTGTACGATTGGGCAACGGCTATGAATGGAGCTGCAAGCTCAGAAGCAATTCCCAGCGGAGTTCAAGGCGTTTGTCCCGCAGGCTGGCATTTGCCAAGCAGAGATGAGTGGGTTGAGTTGCTGACAGCCATCGGTGGTAGCAGTACAGCTGGAACTAAACTGAAATCAGCAGCAGGCGGCTGGAGTAATAATTATAATGGGACATCTGGCAACGGCACAGACGATTACGGTTTTTCAGCTCTCCCTGGCGGCGACGGCAATTCGGATGGCAGTTTCCACGAAGGTGTCTTTGATGCCGGCGACTACGGCAAGTGGTGGAGTGCCACTGGATTCCTTAGCGGCACTGCCTTCTTCTATTACATGTATTTCAACAAGAACAATGTGAGCAGGGACTACGAGGGCAGGACTAGCCTGATGTCTGTTCGTTGTTTGAAAGACGATGGTAGCGGACAGGGCGGAGGTTCCTCGTCCAGTGGCGGCGGTTCCTCGTCTAGCGTCGGAGACCCAGACATAGAGTATGGCTCATTTATAGATAGCCGAGACGGTAAAACATACAAGACCGTGTATTTCGGCCACACTTGGTTTGCGGAGAATTTGAATTACAATGCCCCCGGCAGCAAATGCTACGATGACAACCCCGCCAACTGCACCCAATATGGTCGCTTGTATGATTGGGTAACGGCTGCGGATGCTTGTCCTTCCGATGATTGGCGTTTGCCGACCAATGATGACTGGGATGAGCTTTTCCTCTGGATTGATGAGCAGAATGGCGGCAATGGTGAGGGAATTCCTTACGACAGCTATACGGCGGGCAAGTATTTGAAAGCGGCCAACGGCTGGGACGGCACGAACAAGTACGGCTTTTCCGCCCTCCCGGGCGGCCTCGGCGGCTACGATGGCAGTTTCGACGGTGCCGGGAGCGGCAGCTTCTAGTGGAGTTCCTCAGCATTCTACGACGAAGAGTCTGAATTATTCTACTTCTACTTCAGGGCCATGGGCTCCGACAGCGAGGCCGCCATGTGGTTACTTGAGAATGGGTCGAATTTTATGTCTGTTCGTTGCGTGTCAAAGGCGGTAGGGTAATTGCACAACGAGTTGTAGAGACGGATATTTATCCGTCTCTACCGCACATTCGGCAACAACACCATTTCGCCATCGGCAAAAGATGTGATGTCAATTCCGGGGTTCAATTTTTTTATCATGTTTTCGGAAAGCGCATGGCTTATCCCGCCTCCTTTTGCCTGAACACATAAGCCAAAACTTCTGCTACGGCTGCGAAAAAATCCGCTGGCAAAAGGTCGCCCGGTTCTACAACATCGTACATAGCACGGGCTAAAGGCTTGTTTTCAACTATCGGAACATCATTTTCTATTGCAAGCTGCCGTATTCTTTCCGCATTTTTGTCTGCACCCTTGGCAACAACAAGCGGAACTTGATCTTTGCCTCGCTCATAACGTAAAGCTATTGCCAAATGCGTCGGGTTCGTTATAACTACAGTTGCAGTTGGAACCTCCTTCATCATAAACTGCTGGTGCAATTTATACATAGCACGCTTGCGGGCAGCTACAACTTTAGGATCGCCTTCGGAATTTTTATGCTCGTCTTTAACTTCATTTTTGGTCATTTTCAGTTCACTGTGCGTTTTCCTTTTTTGATAAATCAAATCCGCTGCGCCAAGTATAATCAGGAACACTATTATCTTCAAAAGCATTTCAACCAAAATATCTATCATGTAAGCGCAAAAGACGCCGATTTGCATATCTGCCATGTATAAAATATCTTCGGAATGCTTTTTTATAACCGAATAAGAAATTAATCCCACAATAGTCATTTTAATTATACCCTTGAAAAGCTCTACCCAGGCATCTTTTCCAAACATCCGTTTTAAACCGCCCAAGGAAAATACATGCGAGAATTTCGGTTTTAATTTTTCAAGCGTAAAATGCCAACCTACCTGTGCTATATTGCCTATAAAGCCAAGAACCAAAAAAAACAAAAGCAAAGGTGCAAGCAATTTCATCAATAAAAGCAAAACATGGTAAGCAAGAGAAGAAAAATTTGATATGGTTGGCTGCCAATCGGTATAGCCTGTAAAAAATTCATACATAACGGCTTTGCAGCTATTGGCAAAATCACCACCGAAAATGTAAAGTCCCCATAAAGCCGCAATTAAGGCAATGGCTGAAGATACATCCATTGAGCGCCCAATTTGCCCTTTTTTAATGGCATCAGCCTTTTTTTTAGAGGTAGGTTCCTCGGTTTTGTCTTCATCTTCTGCCACTTATCCGCCCCCGGCCCCGGCTCTTAAAACAGCAAACAAAGCCCTCTGCAACTGCTCAAAATTCGCATTAAAAAGTTGCACCATAAGAGGCAGAGAGTAAATTACGACTATTGTGCCTAAAGCGACTTTTAACGGTATGCCCAAAAGCCAAACCTGCATTTGCGGCATCACTCTATTCATAAGCCCAAGCGTAACCGTGCATAAAAAAATTGCGCCCATAACAGGGGCGGCAAACTGAAACGCAACAACAAAAGAACTAGCGGAAAGCAAAAGCAAAATCGCTGCAAAACTGCGGGTATCCCAAATAAAATTGCCCATTGGAATATATTGAAAAGATTCAAAAAGCACCCGTATAAAGAAGTGATGGCTGCCGCTCGCTAAAAATATAACTACTAAAATTACGGTTAAAAATATTGAATACAAATTGCTCTGAAATTCAATAAAAGGGTTCATAGAGCCTTGCATTAAACCGATATCACGTGCGATATATTCGCCGCCCATGGTCACAAAGTGCAAAAGGAATGATGTGGCAAAGCCGATTACCACTCCGATAAAAATCTGCTCCAAAACAATCATAAAAAAGAACACCGGCGAATTTGCTATGGTGAAACTGACGAGCGGCATCTGTGGGAACACCAGAAATGCCAGTAAAAAGGATACCGCCGCTTTTATGGTTGTGGGCACGGTATTTTGGTTAAAAACAGGCAACAAAAAAATTATCGTTGAAATACGCACAAGAACGAGTATAAAAATCTCTATTTTTTCTACGGCAAGGTCTGCAACAGAGGAAGCGAGAGAGAGCATCTTATCGAGGTTTCCATTTTATTTTATAGCGAGGTTCTTGAAGAATGGCTGTCCAAAGTATGCCTTGTCCCGGCTCATTTATGTTTATAGCCTGATGAATTCGCACAGGCGAAGTCTTTTCCCTTGGCGCTCTATCTGTAATGGCTCTAAATGATACTTCTGGCCTTGCCGGCAAGGTTTTTTCCAAAACGGGTTCTTTTAATTCTTCTAATTCCTCGGGTTCTTCCGGTTCTTCTACAGCCGGCAAACCCATCATTTCCCGTATTTCTTTAAAAGGATCCGGAATCGGAGTCGCTTCTCGCGGAACGTATTCCGGTTTGCTCGGCTTTGCATTGCGCGCTTTCTTTTTTTGTTTGGCATACGCCGCTATCAATTGAATAACGATTATAGCCAAGAATATTAAAAAGGTTGAAAGGCTGTTTTCCATTTATTTGCGTTCCGTTTCATCCTGCGAAACACCGGAAATCTGAGTGCGCATCTGGGTATCCGCCTTTATATTTTGCAGATTGTAATAGTCCATAACCCCCAAACGGCCGCTTTTTAAAGCCTCTGACATCGCAAGCGGAACCTGAACTTCCGCCTCTACAACCTTGGCCTGCATTTCCACAACCTTGGCCTTCATCTCCTGCTCGGCAGCGGCAGCCATTGCACGGCGTTCTTCCGCCTTTGCCTGAGCGATTTTTTTATCCGCTTCGGCACGGTCGGTTTCCAAAATAGCACCTATGTTATTGCCCACATCAACATCGGCTATGTCTATGGAGAGAATTTCAAAAGCGGTACCGGCATCCAAGCCGCTTGCCAAAACTTTTTTGGAAATCATATTCGGATTTTCCAAAACCTCTTTGTGAGTTTTCGCACTGCCTATGGAGCTAACAATGCCTTCGCCAACGCGGGCGATAACGGTTTCTTCTCCTGCGCCGCCGACCAATTTGCGAATGCTGGTACGCACCGTGATCCTTGTCACTGCGTGCAACTGAATACCGTCCAGAGCAACCGCGCTGATCTTTGGTGTTGTGATGACCTTTGGGTTAACGCTCATCTGCACGGCTTCCAAAACATTTCTGCCCGCAAGGTCTATGGCTGCGCTTTCCGCAAAGGAAAGAGTTATATTAGCCTTGTTTGCCGCTATAATAGACTGTACAACCCGTAGCACGTTTCCTCCGGAAAGGTAATGGGCTTCCAGCAAATTTGTTTCCACAGGAATACCGGCCTTAACGCTCAAAATGCGTGCCTCGACAATCATGCGGGGATTAACCTTCCTGAGCCGCATTCCCAGAAGCTGGAAAATGCTCACGTTGGCTTTTGAGAACAAAGCCTGCAGCCACAAGCCAAAAAAACTCGCGAGAAAATAAAGTAAAACAATGGCTATTACAGCTAAAATCGCTGCTCCAACAACTGCCCACGTTGAAAATTTATCCATCTTTAAGAACTCCTATGAATACAATAAGGGTAATATAGAAAAATTTAGGGATTATATGCAATGTTCAGCAACCGCAGGGACATAACATTTGCAAAGAAATTGGCGTTGCTTTATTTCTATATTCCTTTTGTTTATTTAACAATAGGAGAAAATTATGGAAAATATTCCAAATAGGTCTTTTGAAAGTAATCGGCGTAATAGGTGTCGTTTTTGGCGGCATTAGTTGCTTTGTGCTTATGCTTGGAATGATGGCCGATGATGCTTTAAAAACAACGGAGTTTAGTATGGGGGGCCTTACTTTCTGTGGGCTTTAGCATTGACTAGTTACGGAATTTATATTTCAGTTATGGCTATAATACACTGTGCAGATATCAAAAAAGCCAGCTTTTTGAAAATGCTTGGTATAATAGATCTTGCTTTGGTCGGAATTGATTTAGTTGTGGAGATCAATTTAGTGGGAGTTTCTGCGGTTGCAATGTTACCGTTAAGCCTTGCTTTTACCATTCTTTATATCGTAGGTGCTTCGAAGAACGAAAATGCATATGATGCAGGGCGATAACATTTACCACTGGCAACCTTACAATTAAAGCTCCCCCATTAAAATTATTCATTCGCTTTAACCCCCGCAAATATCCATGTCGATAGGGCGTTGCTCGCAACGCCCATACATTTGTGCAATTCTACCATCGCTGTTTTTCCACCGCAGCAATTTTTCCTCTATTAGCCGTTTCATCTTCACCTCGCTTTTATAGATGAAATACACTTTTAGGTACCCTAAAAGTGTATTTTGTTAAACAGTTTTAATCTAAAAAACTGTCCAAAAAGTGTCTAAACACTGTCTAAACACTTTTTGGACACTTCAAAACGGCGTTTTTGAGCAAATTTAGCCGCTTTTTGGCTGGCACGATTATTGCCTTTATTAAAGGCGTGAAACATTCTGACAGGAGAAAAAATGACTGAGTTGAAACCAAGAAAATATGTTTTGATTGGTATTCCAAATAGCGGCAAGTCAACCATTGGGCGGCTGGTGGCGAAAAAATTGCAAATCCCGTTTTATAATACGGATAAGCTGGCTTACGAAAGATTGAATTTGGATAATCCGGCAAGATTGTTCCTGCCAAGCAACGTGAGGCGGCTTGTAGAGGAAAAGTCTAAGCTTCTAGTTGAACTTGCGAAACTTGAGGGCTGCGCCATAATTGAGATCTGGCCGGAAAGCGTTCTGAGACCGTTTGACGTTAAAGTTATGAAGAAAATCGGGACTATAATTTACATTAAGCGAGAAACGAAATCCGCGATTGCAGGAGCTAAGAAAAGCAATCGGATGTTTCTTTATCACATGAATACCGGCAAAAAAATAGATATGCTACCGGAAGCAATAAACCTCTACGCAGAAGAAAGCCATCATTTTGAAGCGTTGGCAGATTTGACGCTGGAGAACAACGGAAGTTTGAATGAGGCCGTAGAAAAGTTAGCGGCTATGATTAGCGGGTGAGCAAATTTCTATTTTCAAAGCAAAGGAGATTGAAAATGGCAAGAGTTCAATGCAAAACAAAGCGCCCAAAGAACTTGGGAGTAAAACCTATGACTTTTGATGAAAAATTTGACGTTGCGTACAAGGCAGTGTTATTACGGCGATCGGGGGATGAAGAAGGTTATTATCGCCTTATGAACTCGCTCCCCGTGCAACCATGGTTGGCGAAAATTATTAAGGATAAAATGGGGGCTGATGTTCTCATACAAAGCGGCTTGGATTTATCGGAAGCGGAGGCGGA
>LIUH01000099.1:7007-7405 GCA_001462225.1 Fibrobacteria bacterium GUT31
AAGGCAAAGCAGATGAAGGGCGTGCTATCTATGAGGAGGGCATTGACGATGCGATGTCTGTTTTCAAGGAAGCCTATACTATTGCCGATCCTTTCATCTTATTAACCGTCGAATACACGTTACTCACATTGGAAAAGCAACTGTGCGACAAATCGGACGAGGCAACGATCAACAGTTTGACGAAAGCCATTGCAAGTTTCGACGACGCTTTTCTTGCCCTTAAAACCGTAGAAAACAAAATCGTCTATCAAGGCTCTGAAAACCTTTTCCCACACAACAAAAATTTCCGTTTCAAAGGCTACGCAAAAGACGCTTATCACATTGCGTTCATCGCCCATAAAACTCGACTGCAAAACATTCTCCGCTCTCCTGGTCTTGACCCTATTGAAAAAGCCCTG
>LIUH01000099.1:7517-21124 GCA_001462225.1 Fibrobacteria bacterium GUT31
GAAAAAGCCCTGTTACAACAACGGGTTGACAACATTCCCGCCGCTCAAAGCGGGTATCTTGAAAAGCAGAAAAAAGCGTTTAAAAAATGAAAAAAAACGGTATTATTTGCCATTTGCCACGCCATATGATGTTATTTTGCTGGCCTTTGACATTGCTCTCCTACTAGATTACGCCCGTTTCGCCAAAATAGCCCGCTTTTCGCCTAAAATTCTCGTGTAAAATAAAATGTGTTCCTTTTCGCCTTTTGGAGCAAGGCGGCGAATTTCCGCTTCCGGGACAACCTCAACACCTCGTTTTTTTATTGTGATTTTGCCTACATCATGCTTTTTCAACATTGCCTTAACATTGTTTGTAGAGAGCGAACTTTGTTCTATAACACCGTATGCTGTAAAACCATCGTGCCTAGGCGGCAAACTATCGCAAGACACATATGCAAGCGTTGAATCTATTTGCCAAAAACCCAACTTTTTCGCCTCGCTCAAAAACAAGTGACTGCGAACCAAAACCGGATTTGGCTCTAAAATAAAGTTACCCAATTTTTTGACTTCCAAACGTATATTTTGCAATTCATTTTTTTTGCGCTGCCATTCAAAAATATCATTTTTGCAAATTGCAACAGCACGTATTTTTCCTTTCCCAAACACACCGCTCATCATAAGGCATTCTCGGCAATCGTTTGCGTTTCCCAAATAAAGAACATCGCTCTCTTTTGGGATTTCACCTTCGGGAAATGCAGGGGGGAGTTTTATCATTCCACCGCAAAATTTTTTAGACAGTTCCAATATGCTTTCAAAATCCGGATTTAGTCCGCCTCGCCGCGCAGGGTCTATGCAAAAAAAATCTCCGCCTTCAATCTCCAGAGCGTTTCGCAAAACCGCCCTGTGAGGTAATCCTAAACGCTCCATATTTTCATTGAACATCAAAACCCTCTCAGGTGCTATATCCACGCCGCTTGCAACAATACCAGCGGGTAGCCAAAAACTATCCCCACCCATGCCACAGCACAAGTCCGCAATTTTCGCGCCGCTTTGCCACAGTTTAGCCTTATATTCCGAAATATCCCGTGCCGTTGCCTGTTCATAAGCAAGCCTATCGCAAATCAAATCCACATTTTGCAAACAAAATTTTTCCTTTATCCTCGGCAAAATTTCAAGATAATGAATCAGAGCATTTCGTTCCAAAGGATTAAATTTCTTGGATAATTTTTCAGATAATTTCAAAGGGTCTTTCAGCAAGGGCAAATATTCATCTGCAATGGAGCGTATTTCTATAAGGCGCAAAAATTCCAAAGCATCTATGGATATAGACATTTTATAGCGGTTCCAGCTTAGACAAGCAATGCAAACTCCCGCCCTCTTCAATGGGAGCAGTGCAGTCCATGCCTATAACTTCTCTGTCCGGAAATACGTTCTTAAAATATTCCAATGCAAAAGAATCAAATTCGCAATTATATATGGGAATGAGCAAACCACCATTTGTGAAAATGAAATTCATATAAGATGCGGGCACAGGTGACGGAAGCGGCAAGGTATCAACTTTTGCTTTTTCGTAGTGTTCGCCAAGCCATGCTTCAATTTCTTTTTTTTCCTGTTCAAAGCCCTCCGCTATTACTACACGGTTTTTGGCTACAAAACGAGCAACATTGTCTATATGGCCATCTGTATGGTCGCCATCCAAACCTCTTGGCAAAATTTTGAGAGATTTAATGCCGAATGAATTTTGTAAATCTTCAAGCAATTCCGGTTTTTTCTCCGCCGGATTTCTATTTTTTCCGAAAAGACACGGAGCAGTTGTTAAACAAAGACCATCGCCATTGAATTCCACAGCTCCGCCCTCTAAAATCCAAGATTCTTTTTTGAGCGGAATATTCATAAGCTCTGCAATTTTTTCGGGAACCGCATTATCCGAATCCCAAGGCGGAAATTTCTCTCCCCAAGCGTTGAATTCATAGCTCACGGCATTTAACTTGCCATCGCATTTAACAAAAAAAGGACCGTAATCCCTAATCCAAATATCATCATGGGGAATTTGAAAACTGTCCAAAATTTTCACGGACTGAAAACGAGAGATAGTGTCTATAAGTTTTGAATAGAAAACATCTATCCGCTTTCTGCGAGGTGCCCAGTTTTGCTCATTGATAGGCAAAGCAAGCCAAGTAGCCGCCTGTTCTTCCCACTCGGCAGGATAGCGAACTTCGCTCACTGTTCACTCCACATATTCAAAATATCGTAATACAAATCCACTCTGCGGTCTCTGAAGTGAGGCCAAGTTTTGCGGTTCTTCTCTATTTCCTCAAAATCTATAGCGACAGTCATTGATGCTATTTCCGTTGAAAACTGTTTTACCACAAAACCATCGGGTGCGCAGATAAAGGAATTTCCCCAGAAAGATAGGTTGTTTTCCTTGCCGGCCCTATTTGCCGCCAAAACAAAAATTCTATTGGCTATCGCATGGCCCCGCATAACGGTTTGCCACGAATCCAACTGGCGAACGTAGAGTTTTTTCGGTTCGTTGGAATCCCAGCCTATGGCTGTCGGGTAAATCAAAATATCCGCTCCCTGCAAAGCCAAAATGCGGGCTGCTTCGGGGAACCACTGGTCCCAACATATCAAAACGCCTAAATTTCCTGCGCTTGTCGTGATTGTTTTAAAACCCGTGTCACCCGGAGTGAAATAGTATTTTTCGTAGAAGCATGGATCATCGGGAATGTGGCTTTTGCGATAAAAACCCGCAACCGAGCCGTCTCGCTCAAAGACAAAAACACTGTTGTGGTAAATTCCCCTTGCTCTTTTTTCAAAAAAGGGAAAAACCAAAACGCATTTCAAAAGCCTTGCAATATTTTTCCATTCTTCTATGATTGCAGAATCTTTTGCTATGGCATAGTCAAAATATTTTTCATTTTCTTCAAAAGGGAAATAAGGCGTGTGGCAAAGCTCCGGCAAAACGAGCAAATCAAATTTGCCCTTATTTGCAAAGGACTCTGCTTTATACCATTCAAGGGTTTTAGCAGTGCTTCCGAGCCATTTTCCCTGAAGGGACAGGATTTTTATTTTCTGAGACATGGAATCAATGATACAAAGTTGGTATAATCGCCATCAAATTAATAAAGAAATCTTTAAACAAAGCCAGCATAGTAGGCAAAAAAAACATAAGCACGAGAACCACTGTTAAAATTTTCGGAATGAATGTCATTGTCATTTCATTAATATGAGTTGCAGCTTGAAAAAGCGCGATGAATAAGCCTACAAAAAGAGCCGCTATAAGCATAGGGCCGCACATATAAAGCATAAGAAGCATGGCTTTGCGCCCAATATCCACAACAAAAAGATCGGTTACCATTTATACTCCCGTCAGTGGAAAGATAATAATAATTGCTGTACTATTAAATTCCAACCGTCCACCATAACAAATAAAATTAACTTAAAAGGCATTGAAACCATCATAGGCGGCAACATCATCATTCCCATAGACATTAAAATAGAAGCTACTGCCATATCTATAACCAAAAACGGAATATAAATCAGAAAGCCTATTATAAAAGCAGTTTTTAGCTCCGAAATTATAAATGCCGGTATTATAGTCCACATTCCCAAATCTTCAATTGTGTTCGGATTCGGCTGGCGCGAAGCTCTTATAAATAGAGCTAAGTCATGCTCGGATGTTTGCCTGAGCATAAAATCTCGAATCGGTTTAATGGCTTTGTCCATTCCCTCGCGATAGTCTATTTCATGGGCTAAATACGGTTGAATTGCTTCTTCGTTTACCCTATTGAAAGTAGGGGCCATAACAAAAAAAGTTAAAAACAAACTTAAACCCATCACCATTTGATTAGGCGGAGAATTTTGCGTTCCAAGAGCCTGCTTTACAAAGTTCAGCACTATCACAACGCGGGTAAAACTTGTCATCATTATTATTATAGACGGTGCAAGGGAAAGTATGGTGAGCAAAGCGACAATCTCAAAAGCCACAGAAACATCTTCCACGCTTTGAGCTTTATCAACCCCGAAGGTCACGCGAGGCAAAGGAATGTCCGGAGCGGCGGTTTGAGCCAGAACCGGAGTCGCGAATGCAAGCAGCATAAATACAGGTGTTAAAATGTTACGCGGCATTTAGCTCCCTCCGTCTTTTCTAAATCTACGTAGTAAATGATCTACGGTTGCGGAAAATTGAGCCGCTGTCACAGATTTTGAATTATAGGTTTCTAAAATGACCTTTGCTTCTTCTCCTTGAATTTCAGAAAGAGTGCGCATGTTTTCTTGAGTAGCTCCAAGAACCAGAACCCTTTCTGCTCCTGCTTTAATTAAAAATATGGTTCTGCCGTTGCCCAAAAATTTGGAATCCAAAAGCTGAACCACGGATTGCTGATTGTTTGCGCCCGGGCTTTCCACTTTGCGAATTTTTTTAGCTAAAATGTAAAGCACATATAAAAGTATCAGAATAACGCCAAGCCCTACGATCATACGAATGGCAACTTTTCCAAGATCCGGCGGCTGGTAGTCGTTTGTTATAGGTGCGGGCGAGGGGTAGCCTTCACCCAAGGCTTGCTTCATCGCTTCAAATTTATTTGCGCTTATTGTAGAATCGTGCTTTGCCGCGGCGGAAAGAGTATCCTTAAGAACAAATTCGGAATCTTGCGAAAAAACATTCGTTTGAATTCCGATTAGCAGTATTAATAAGAACAATCTCATCTCAATAATTTTAACCTTTCTTCCGGTGAAACGAGCGATAAAATTCTAACACCGAAGTTTTCATCTACAACAACAACTTCGCCACGTGCCACAACCTTTCCGTTTATCAAAATATCAACAGGTTCGCCGGCAAGCCTATCCATTTCCACTATGGCGCCCGGTCCAAGTTCTAAAATTCTCTTTAAACTCATTTGCGCTCTGCCAAGCTCTATAACTATAGGCAATTCAATATCCATCAATAAATCAAGAGCTTTATTGCCTGTGGAGCCGAATACCCCGCCTGCATGCTGGGGCGTAAAAGCCGGTGGGGCAGCGACCGGAGCACCGCCGGCAGAAGCTACGCCGCCACCGGAAGAACCTGACGGCATGGAAAGCCCAAGGCTCGCAAGGCTTGTGTCCGAACCGACAGACATGGATTTTGAAGAACTCTTTGCCCTTATTCCGGAAAGCAGATTATCGTCCAAGATTATTAAAATTTTTTGGTCCGGAAATTCCTCTACCTTAACCAAAACAGTTGCTACCGCGCCACCCTTAAAATCGTTTGTCCCGCTAAAATCATTAACAACAGCTTGCCCAAAATCCATTGACATATGGATTTGCGAATCCATTACGGTTATGCAAGAACCCGTAATTTGATTTATTATTTCGCAAATTGCATCTTTATGGTCTTCGTTGTAATCGATGTGGCCGGAACCCATCAGCATAAGGTCGGAAAGGGTGGCCACCTCTTGCTTGCTTATGACAAAAGACATTTTTCCCACAGCGTCTTTTTTAACGCTAACATCCATGCTAAGGCTTTGGCTTTTCAGTTCGTCCGGTATAACTGAGTTTTCGCCTGCTACAAGCCATTGAAGCTGAAAATCAACTGCACGGGAAAGCACGGTTGTTACAACGTTTGATGCCTGTTCGCATATTATTTTGAAAAATGAACGCGCAGCTTCAGCCGTATTTTCAACGGGAGTTGTTTGGGTAGCCGGAGCGGCTGCCGGAGCAACATTACCGTCGCCACCAAGCAAGTTCTTAGTGAGCATGTCTATTTCTTCTTGGCTTAATATGCCACCGCCGTCATCTGCCATATATAACTCCGCTAGTCTTCATCACCGACCTCTCTATCTATAATGCCTGTGATTTGGAAAGATTTATTTCTGCCCACAACGCTGGGTTTCCCTAGGAATTTCGGGCGGTCTTCTATATACATAATCAAATCGGATTGCGCAAGTTTGTCTAAAACCATAACATCGCCGACGTTTAATTGCAAAAAATCCCTAACGGACAGTTGCGTTGAGCCGATTTCCGCTCGAAGCATGGCATTTGTGCTGGAAAGCTCCCGCTCCACCATTCTGCGGGTTTCCTGTGTTGTTGTTTTTTGCGCGGAAATCCAAGATTCGCCGGATAGCTTGTCTATAATGGATTCCAAAAGAATGAACGGAAAACAGAGGCTCATTAAGCCGGATCCGGTACGGGTGCGAACTTCAAGCGTAATCAAAACAACAGTGTCGCCGGGAGGGGCAATTTGCACGAACTGCGGATTTATTTCATAGTTCTCTATTTTCGGAGAAAAAATCCCTATATTTTCCCAAACGACTTTCAAATCCGCAAGGGAACGCTCTATTATCTTGTATATAACGGTTTTTTCAATATCCGTCAACTCACGGTTGGTAGAATCCACTGCACGCCCTTGCCCTCCGAATAGGCGATCCAGCATAATGAATATGAGCGATGGGCTAACATCAAAAATTGCACTGGATTCAAGCGGCTCCATTTGAAATACGTATATGCAACTTGGGGTTGAAATGCTTTTAATTACCTCCCCGTAAGTCAGTTGCTCAACATTTTGCAGATTGATTTCAACGTTTGTCCTCAGCAGGCTCATGAGCGTGGTTGAAAGTAAACGGGCATAACCTTCGTGCAAATTCCTCAAAGTGCTTATTTGATCTTTTGAAATGCGATCCGGACGCGTGAAGTCGTAGAGATTTACTTTTCTGTTTTCCACTTTTGCAGGGACATAAACGGGTTGGTAGGCTGGAGCCGCAACTGCAACGGGTTGGGGCGCCGCACCGACAGTCGAAAGACTTTGCATCATCTTATCAATTTCTGCTTGTGATAAAATATCGCCCATAACTCCTACTGTATAATAAATGAGTCAAAGTAGCTGCGTTTAATTTTTCCTAAGGGTTTGCCGTCCAACGAATCGGGCAAAATCGCATTTATATCCTCGACAATTTGCTGCCTTATGGTTCTTTTGCCGTCGTTTGTCACCAATTGAGAAAGCGGCCGGCTGCTCATTACATCTATAATGACGTTTTTGACGTGTGCCTTGCGGGCATCCAATTCCAAACCTAATTTGGAATTATTTTCGTCATACTCCAGTTGAACGCCGCATTTTAGGTAGCGCCCGTCTTCGCCGTTGATGTTCACCGTCACTTCTATCGGGGCGGCGAGCATGGCTCCTTTTTCAAATATTTGAGACGTATCTTTCTCTTCTTTCTCTTGGGTAACCGTCTTTTCCGCAGGATTTAGGAGGTCCACAAAATAAAGGGACATCCCAATCATTATGCCTATAAATATAAGCAGAATTACGCCGACTATCACCCATTTGAATAAAGAAGAATGCAACACCGAACCCGTAGCTTTATCGGGCGTCTCATTTTCTTCTGTTTTTTTTTCATCTTCTATTGCCATTTAGTCCTCACTAATGCAGTAAATGTAGAAAATTCGCTTAGAGGCTATGGCGTATTAACATAGTCCACAAAAATTTGGATGCGGCGGTTTTTAGAGCGGTCTTCGGGGGTTGTATTGGGGGCAATGGGGCGGTATTCGCCATAGCCTACCGCGCTCATGTTCTCCGGCTTAATGCCGGTTTGCGTGGAGAGCAGCTGAACCACAGAAAGAGACCTCGCGCTGGAAAGCTCCCAATTGTTGCGATAGCGCTGGGAATTTATGGGAACGTTATCCGTGTGTCCCTCAACGCGGACTTTCAAATCCGGGTTGCTTTTTATAACCTCGCTGATGTCTTTCAAAATTTCCTTGCCCTGCTCTTTAAGGTCTGCCGAGCCGCTTGCAAAGCCAACCGGATCCCGGAGCATAATGGCAATGCCTTTCTCCGTAACATCGACTTTAACCGCATCTTGCAGATTTTTTGTTTGCACAATTTGTTTTATTTTTTCGGCATCTTTTAAACTCTCTTTTTTCGTTTGCTCATCTCCGGTCTTTTTAGGAATATTCACAATAGGGTGTATGGGAACGGTGGGGAATGTTTCAAGAACTCCAAACGCACCCTGCAAACTTTGAACTGTAAGGGCGTATTTAACCGGCTCAAAATTAGCCATAGTGATCAAAAGCACAAAGAATGTGAGCAATAGGGTTGTCATGTCGGAGAACGTAGTCATCCATGCAGGAGCTCCGGGCGGACAATCGGGACATTTTTTCTTTTTAGCCACTTCTCTGCTTCCTATTATTTAACCTTATCTTCTCTCCTGCTTTTCTCTTTCTTTAGCGGTTTCCAGTTCCGCTCTGGTTTTTGGGTCAAGGTAAGCCGATAGCTTCCATTGCACTACGCGCGGGTTTTCGCCGGCTTGCACCGCAAGGATGCCGGTAAGCATAACGGTTTTTTCCGCCATTTCTTCTTCATGCCGGATTTTGAGTTTGGTGGATATGGGCCAACAGATCATATTTGCCAAAAGAGAACCGTAAAATGTGGTTATCAATGCGATAGCCATAGCCGGACCTATAGCCGAAGGGTCACTCATCTGTTTGAGCATAAGAACCAAGCCTACGAGAGTTCCTATCATTCCGAATGCCGGCCCCATTGCGCCAAGACCATCGATAAAACCGATATTAGCCTTATGCCTTTCTTCTATGTTGTCCTTTTCCGTTTCCAAAATACTTTCTATAACGGCTCGGTCAGTACCGTCAACTGCGAGCTGAATGCCTTTTTTCAAAAATGGGTCTCCGACTTTCTCCAAAGAATTTTCAAGAGCGAGAATGCCTTCACGTCTGGCTTGCTCTGCAAATGATATTAATTGAGATACGGTTCCGGCAACATCGTGTTTTTGCACCATCATATACATTTTTAAGAAACCGGGTATGGTTTTCCAAAAACTCGGCGGATAAGCGCATACCATAGCCATAAAGGACATGCCTAGGGTTATAGCAGCCGAGGGTGCGTCTAAAAACATGGGGATATTGTCGGTTGAACCAAAACCGAAAATAAGCAAAAGCGAAACGCTTATTGCAAGTCCAATTATACCGCTTAAATCCATGAACTAAATATAGTAAACGTTGATTTATTCGTTTGGGGAGTGGCTAGTAGGGAGTGGGGAGTGGAAAAAACATGAATTTAAGCGTTTTTCTACTCCCGACTCCTCATTCCCTACTCCCTAAACCGGTTAATCATTTACTTACTATATTATTCAAATGCAAATAGCCCTTGAACTTGTGCCCAAGGCTTTGGATTCTTTTTTGGAGGATTCCGAAGCGTATATGGATAATTTTCCGAAAATTATAGCTATAAATATACCCGAACTTCGCAGCGTTGAAATAAAGAGCTTCGAAGCATCGGAGCATTTGCTCAAAAACGGAGTTGCCGCAATTCCGCATTTTAGGCTGATAGACCGCACCCTTGATGACTTGGAGGCGAAAATTGAAAAACTTGTTTCGCTTGGCTTAAAGCAGGTGCTTTTAATTAGCGGAGACCCTCCTATAGACATACCGGATTTTGTTCCAAGCGGTGTTCAAGTTCCGCAAGCCATTAAGCGTTTAAAAGCAAAATTTCCCCAATTAAAAGTTTATGCAGGGCAAGATTCCTACCGCCAGTCTTTTAAAAAAGAACTTGACTACTGCAAAGAAAAATTAGATGCCGGTGCCAGCGGCTTTTTCACGCAGCCTTTTTTCTCTGAGGGTATTCTAAACCAGTGGCTTGAGCAACTGGAAGGAATTGAAATGTGGATAGGACTTAGCCCCGTTGCAGGAACTGCTTCCCGCAATTATTGGGAAACAACTAATCAAGTGGTATTCCCTCCGAATTTCCGTTTCGATTTGGAAGGCAACTGCATAATAGGCAGGCGAATTTTAACCCTAATAGAAGCCGCAGGCCAAAACGCTTATCTAATGCCTATAGCCATTTCCGCGGACAAGTATTTGAATGAGCTAAGAACTTTTTAGCCGTAAAACGTTCTATTATCCGGTGCTTTAAGGTAATTTTTAATAACGCTGACGTTATGCCTGAATTCTACGGATTCTTTGCGCAGAGAGTTTAGGTGAATTTCTATGCTTTTTCTCATTGCGATGTCCTGTTTTGTGAACAAAGGGGATAACAAATCCCGGATGTAGTTAATCCTTTCTTTTAAAAAGGCTTTTTCCGAGTCTGTTGCTGTCGGGTCTTTGTCTATTGTTTCGTAAAAACCGCTTATTGCATTCAATTCCTGAATAGCTGCCCTTGTAGCGCGGCCCCTATCTTCCGTGTGCCGAATTAATTCTTCGGCATAGGGTTCCATTCCGGTGTCTAACGGGGAAAGTTCCCTGATTTTTTCGCCGCAATCAAGAACTTTTTTGCAAAGCTGCATTGCCGTATCTATTCTTGAAGACAAAGATTTTACGTCTTGGCGCATATTAACCTACCATGCTCACATAGCTGCGAGGAGTCCCTGTTGCCAGCTTGCTTGCAAAATCCCGGTCTTGGCGAATTTGCCCAAGAGCCTTTTGCCAAGACTCTCTCAATTGCCCCATCATCTCCTGAACATCCGTGAAATTCTTGGCTATGTTTTTCATGTTGCCTTCATGGATGTGAAAGCTGTAGAAGTCGTAGAGCTTCCAAAGGTTTTTCGCGACATCGCCGCCTTTTTGCATGTCGAGGGAAGCCATAAGTTCGTTTATGCCGGCTTCAACCTTGTGGCAGGCTTCAGCTTTGCGGGCAAAGCGGCCGGAATCCAAAGCCTCTTTGGCTATGCCGCACCATTTGATGCAGTGGTCGTAAATCATTATGATCAATTGTCCGCGGTCTGCTGTTTCAACAGAGGCTTGGCGATATTGACCTAAAGGTTTGCCGTAAGTTGCGTTTTGCATTTGAAAATCCTCGCTTTAAAGGTTACCTAGATGTGCTAAGGGCTGCCATCATATTTGCAGTTTGAGATTGCAGGTTAGCCATGCTTCTTTCCAGAGATGAGAATTGCTTGGTAATTCTGGCGGAGTAATTATCCACGCGAATTTGCAATTCGTCAACTCTTTTTTGAATAGAATCTATTCTAGCCTGATAAGTTTTTTCCGACTGCTTAAAGTAGCCGTCCACAGAATTTTTTGCTTTTTCTACAAAGTTCGAGAGCTGGCTTGCTATGCCGCGAACAAAGGTGACTTTTGCGGATCCTCCGTCAGGGGGAACTTCAAAAGAAATTCCATTAGGGAGGGTAATTATGTTGGCGGTTCTTTTAATGCCGCTTATCGATTCACCATTTAGTGTCACTACGTCTCCTACACCTAGTGGATCAGCATTGATATGATATACACCTGTTGTGGAATTTTTATTAAAATTTCCTACGCTAAAACCCGGGGTATCACTAAAACTGTTTGCGGTGAACAGTCTGCGTACACCTTCAAAATCCGCATTCAAAGCTTTTGTAAGCTTGTCTTTGTCCACGCTTATTGAGCCGTCTTTTTGGGTTGTTATGCCTATGCGGGCTGCAGATGAATAAGCCGTAGAATAGCCATTGTTCAAAGTTCCGGTTAATGCATCTATGGTGCCTGTCATCATTTGCCTTAAATTTTCACGCAGGGAAGAGATGTTTGTGTCTCCCGTAAATGCACCGACTTCACGTGTGTTGGTTTTTTTACCCGTATCTTTGTTCGTTTCCTCTTTTACAGAGGCTTTCGCATTTTCATCTATGAATTTTATTAACGCATTGTATTCTTCTACAAACTCGTTTATCTTGTTCGCAAGGCTGTCCATGTCAAGTTCCAGAGAAACTTTTATTTTTTCCATTCCGGGCTGGCTCACTTTTTTCAGGGTGAAAACTGATCCGCTTATGGTTTTATCATCACTGTTGCTCTGTGAGTTAACCCACATTCCATCTATGGAATAGATAGCGTTTTGCCCTGCGTTTATCTCATTGGCAAATTTATTGCGCGTAGCAAAAGTTCCCATATCTTTTTTTACATCGGCAAATATGCTATCGGCGGAGGCGAAAGTATCTCCAGGATTACCACTTCCAAGTCTTCCTATTTGGATTTTTACGCCACTCATATCACCCAAACTACTTCCACTTAAAACTATTTCACCGTTTTTAATACTGGCTGTTGCACCTAAAGCAGTTCCTATATCAGTCAGCATATCGTCTATGGTTGCATAAGTGGATAAACCAAAGGTCATCCAGCTACCATCTTGCAAACGTATGCCTAATGCATCATTCACAGGGTCTATCGTATTTAAAGCTGTGTCAATATCGGCAAAAGGAGTGGCTCCAGTTGCGACTTCACCTTTGTTTAGTCCATGTCCAACGATTAAAGCGTTACCGGATACAGCATCACCGTTATCCCCTGATAAAACGCCTAAATATTCCATTAATTTTTGAGTACCTGCCGGCTCCTGGGTTATAGAAAAACCTTTTGTACCGGTATCAACGGCTGTTAAAACAAGTCTATTGTCGCCATCCGCCATTGTCATTATGCTTGCTTTAACACCAGTGCCCTCAGCAGCATTTATTTTATTGACAATGTCTTTTAATGTATCGCTTTTGGTAATTACTACGTCAACGGTTGTTTTTGTGGGGTTGGCTTTAATAGCGGCCGCACTTTTGGATAGGTTTAACGTAATAGTCTCATCGCCACCGAAAACATCAGTCAAATCCGCTGAGTCAACCAAAGGTGTAATTATCGAATCAATTTTTTTTGAAGCCACTTTTTGTGTTGTGGCTAACTGTTTTACCTCAAGCTCGTAATTTCCGGCGGTTGCCCCTTCTTTGCCGGAAACAACTGCATAATCCTCATAATTTGAAAGTGCCTTGAAAACATTAAATTTGTCCGGGGTTTCCAATGAACTTGCTTTTTGTGCCAAATTGCCTAGCCGGGTTTGCAGTTCTTTGAACTTATCCAGCGTTTTTTGCGCATTGTCCTTCTTCTGCATTTCGCGTGTGACCTTAGCCTGCTCCAGCGCTGTGAGCTGTGCTATTATGCTGTTGGTATCCAATCCTGAAACCAATCCACCTACTGACATTGCCGGCATAAAGAACCTCGCTTTCGTTAAATTTACACTTTTTATATCGGCATAACCGAGAAAAAACTTTAATCTTTCTTTGATATGCAAAAAATATGCCAGTTTCTCCAATTGTCTGAACCTCGATACCCCCGATTTTCAGGATTTAGGGGATATTTCAAAAATAGGCCTATCTATATTCCTCGCTTGGGCGAGGTGGCAAGCCAATTGTTGCAAAATATTTTTGCTGGCTTGACGGAGTGGGACTAGGGCAACCGCAAGGGATTCACGGTCGCCCCAATGTTTACCCTTGCCAACGCGGATTTTTTTTTCTATATTTACCCTCATGATTGTGTATAACCCCCCCAATGCAGGAGCTTTTGGTGCAGGCCCAACCTGACACTTTTAGACCGGATTATGACATAAAAGTTAACATTGTCAAAAAAAACTTCTATATACACGCTCCATTTTCCATACATAAAATCAGAATTTTCCCCCTTCAACAAAAAGGAGTTCATCATGAACAAGACAGCAAACAGGGCAAGGCACGCCTTGCCCCTACTTCCCGTCCTCTTTATCCTCTTAATCGGGGTTATCGTGGTTCAGACATTCACTTCCTGCTCGTCAGACGATGACGATGGTGGTGGCGTTCCTCCGCCATCAGGCACGAGTTCATCTTCGGACTACGGCAACTCCAGTTCGTCCAGCGATGCGGGCAACAATTCCTCGTCCAGCG
>LIUH01000099.1:21292-21673 GCA_001462225.1 Fibrobacteria bacterium GUT31
TTCCTCGTCCAGCGTTGACGGCAATTCCAGTTCGTCCGGCGATGCGGGCAGTTCCTCATCCAGCAATGGCGGCAGTTCTTCGTCCAGCGTAGGCGGTGAGTCCTCGTCCAGCGTCGGCAGTCAATCTTCGTCCGGCATAGCCAACGTGGTTTATGGAGATCCCGTAATTTACGGCAATGAAACATATCAGACAGTTGTCATAGGCGATCAAACTTGGTTTTCGAGAAACTTGAATTACGCCGTTCCCGGCAGTAAATGTGGCAATGAAGCCGCCGGCCAGCTTACAGAAAACAGTGCAGATTGCTCAAAATACGGTCGCTTGTACGATTGGTCCACGGCAATGGGTATTTGCCCCCTCGGCTGGCATATTCCGAGCAATGC
>LIUH01000100.1:0-314 GCA_001462225.1 Fibrobacteria bacterium GUT31
TACAAAATAACCTGTTCAACTCCCCGCATGGAAAATAAAACTTCCTTTATTTTATCTAATGCATATTGCGAAATACCATACATATATCTATTCCTTTAATTTCCTTTCCTGAGCCGCAACTACTGACCTCTCCAATGTTGCAAACGCTTTTTTATAACTGTTAAACCGCTGAATCCACCTAATATCATCTGGCATAAAATACTCCTATTACACTATGAAAATATAGAAAATTTCGGAAACTGTGGTGCCATAGTAATGAACTGCAATCCCTTCACCCTAGGACACAGACGGAACACCTCTACATATTCGTAGTA
>LIUH01000100.1:489-2928 GCA_001462225.1 Fibrobacteria bacterium GUT31
GCCGATAGATACAAACTTGTCAAGAAAAACACGGCTGATTTAAAAAATGTCACTGTTTTGCCGTCTGGGAAATTTATCATATCTTCCGTGACTTTCGATGAGTATTTTGGCAAGAGCAACACTTCCGAAGAACAAGCCGCAGAATAGGACGTAAGTTTGGACTTGCTCATATTTGCGCAGGAATAGCCCCTGAGTTGAACATAAAAACAAGATTTGTAGGCCAAGAGCCTTTTGACCCTGTTACAAGGCATTATCACGAGGAGATGAAAAAGATATTGCCCGAGTATGGTTGCGAGGTGGTGGAAATACCGAGGTTGGAGGAAAATGGAAGCGTGGTAAGTGCGAAACGTGTGAGGAAGTTGATTAAAGAGCGGGATTTTGAGGGGGTTGGGAAGATTGTGCCGAGAGCGACGATGAGGTTTTTACTTTCGCTACACACCTAATTTGCGACTTGCCTACATTTTCTAAAAACTAACACTTACAAATTCGCTTTACCTTTTTCCTTTTAGCAAAATTCCCGTTTTGGCATTCAAGTTAGAAATTGCCTTTTTACCGGTTTTTTGCTCCAATTCTTTGCGAGCATTCAATGCCACTTCTCCGCCTTGCTTTGCAACGCTTTTATGTTCGCCCAAGGTTTTAGGGTCAGATGATTCCGATATATTCTTAGTTGAAAGTTCAGCGAGCATATTCAGCACAAGTTCTGTATTTGTCATATTGTCTCGCAGATTTTCTTTCTTCAAATTCTTAAAGCTTTTGTATTCCTTTGTTGTTTTCCCAGACCATGTTTTGGTTATTATGTCTGTTAATGCCGCAAAATGTATTTCTTCTTTCAAACCTTTATTCTGCCACTCATCTGTCAATTCCTTACGAATTTCTATGCTTTTTATCCTTTGGTTTATCCAATTATCCGAATAGCCAAGTTTTTTGTAATCCAGCATTGCCTGTTTTATTGATTTTTCCGGGTCTTGTGCCTGTTCCAAGCGTTCTCTGCCGATTTTTGCAAGCCAAAGTTTAAATGGCTCGGCTTTGGGCGAAGGAATGGATTGGATTAGGCGGAGCAGTTGCTCTGTTGTGGCTACGTCGGTAAGGTAACTTTTACCATCGCTAGACGGCATTTTCAGTTGGTTACAATTTGTAACCAACTGACTACCCTCGGCTACAAGCCTATGTTTTAACACTTTCCAATAACTTCTAGGACTAGGGCTTTCCGTTAAAACAGCCACCACGTCCACAATGGAAAAATACCATTCCTCTTCGCTTTCCACCCAAACAGAGCGAATACGTTTGCTTTCAAACAACTGGATTTTATTGCTATCCATAACAGCCTCCAAAATAGGTTATTTTGCCGAGGCGTCGCAATGGTAGGTAAAAAATAATCCTCTGCGAGAGTGAATATAGAAAAAATATTGACAAGTTTACCGGCATAAGCTCTGTTTATGAAGCACCGGAAAATCTCAATTTGGTGCTCAACACCGAATTGCTCACGGTGGGGGAATCATATCGCCACTCCAACTCTGTCTATATGCTCCAATAAATCCTTGTTTTCTATTTGACTATACAAAGAAAGATCTATTTGCCAAGGGAGATTCAAGTCATCCAAATTAACACTCATTTTTACCAAATCATCAAAAGTCAATTTTCCCTTTATAGTCAAGTCTATGTCCGAACCTTCCCTATAATTGCCTTTGGCACGGGAACCATACAAAATAACCTGTTCAACTTCCCGCGTGGAAAATAAAACTTCCTTTATTTTATCTAACGCATATTGAGAAATACCATACATATATCTATTCCTGTGGCAAGTAGGAACTCATTTTTTCCGACAGCTCTTTAAATTTTAAAAAATATTTTGAAAGAACAAGAGAAATTATCAATCTAGCAATACCTTCTTCATAAGTATGCGAAGAGCGATTTCTGTTATCAATCATTTCCATCCATATTTCACCATCGCTGATTAAACCTTCTTGAAAGGCTAATTTAAATGAATCTTTTGAACCATGAAAATCTCTGAATCCTTTGGATTCCAAATAATCCTTTAATAATTTCCATGAAAGCTCAAAGGTAAATTCAAAACTCTGAACCAAACCCTGTTCTTCCATTTCGTTTAATTTCCTTTCCTGAGCCGCAACTACGGACCTCTCCAATGTTGCAAATGCTTTTTTATAACTGTTAAACCGCTGAATCCACCTAATATCATCTGACATAAAATACTCCTATTACACTAGGAAAATATAGAAAATGAGAGGATTATGCCTAGAGCGACGTTAAGGTTTTTACGTAAAATCATACCTCTTTCGCTTCATAATCCCCTTTCCCTGAAAACACAAGTGCGATGAATTTCATATCTTCCCTATTTGCAAAGCGCAGATCTTTTTTGTATTTATCAATTTGGCCAAAAGCTTCGGCAAATTTGGTTTCTATCTCCTCTTTCGCCTCTCC